>NZ_CALCYR010000144.1 GCF_937906425.1 uncultured Methanobrevibacter sp.
TTAACAAAGTATAATTTGGGTCTTTTTTATCTAAATTTAATCTGTGCTTCATTTTGATCACTAATAATATATTTGTAAAGCATATTATTTAAATTTAACGATATTAAAGACCTATTTTTTTAAATTACTAAAAATACAAATGTATTTTTAGAAACAGATAAAAATTATTAGGTGAATGAATAAAAATAAGGAAAATTCATAGGAATTTTCCACCAAAAAATTCAGGCCCCTAAATATTTTTATTTTTTATTTTGTTCGTAATAATTAAAATATTAATCTTTTTTTTTTTAAAAATAGTTTGATATTTAATTTTTCTTTATAATTTATTTTAATTTTTTTAAAAAATAGTCTTATTTTTTATTTATTTGCTTAAAAACTCTTTAAAAATAGTTTGATTTTCAATAATTGTTAAAATCATTAATCATTAAAAATCAAGTTGTCGATAAAGTCCATGTCCAAGGATTCTTCAACTATATTAGCCAATTCCTCAATTGAATTGTCCTTTTTGGATTTGTAAGGGTCTACTCCTTCCTGTATTTCAAGGCCCTTGTTTTTTCTTAAATAATTCAGGAATTCCCTTCTAATATTGTAATTATGGAAAATTCCATGGAAATATGTTCCAAAGACATTATTATTGTATGCTCCATCATAATTGTCCTTTTCATTATTTCCAATTCCCTTTTCTATTTTAAATAAAGGTTTTGCACTTAAAAGGTTTGTTGTTCCTTCATGAAGTTCATATCCACTTATCTCTTCACCATTTATCTTTGAGAATATTTTGTATGCCATGTCTTTTTCTTTTTTCTTGTTTAGCTCTATTTTAGCCAAGCTTTGTTTTACAATCTTATTTTCCCTTACAAATTCACTTTCAACATCCAAAAGACCTAAAGCTTCAATCTCTTCCAAATCGGATTCCTTATGGTTTTTGTCATGGATCTTATTTCCTAAAATCTGGTATCCTCCACAGATTCCAACTATTGCAGTATTCTTTGCAATTTCTTTCAAGACCTTATCCAGCCCTGTTTCACTTAATTTCAACATGTCTTTAGCTGAATTTCTAGTTCCAGGCAATATGACTGCATCAAGATTATTGAAAAGGTTTTCCTTATCTTTCAAGTCATCTAGGCTAAATTTCTCATTAAGTTCAATCATGTGGATTTCAACGTCATCCTCAAATTCAAATGGGTCAATGTCTGTAAAGTTAGCTATTTTAGGGAATTTGACAACAGCTATTTTTATGGTTTCATCCGCATTGCTTATGTTTTTGTTCCATTTGTGTTCTCTTAATGATGCAGAGTCCTCTTCAGGTAATTTCAAGTCTTCAGCATAAGGGACAATTCCTAAAACAGGTACCTTTATTATGTCTTCCAATTGTTTTATTCCAGGTTCCAAGAGTGCCTCATTTCCTCTAAACTTGTTAATGATTACTCCCTTGAATTTGGATGTGTCTTTTTCATCCAGAAGTAGGAATGTTCCTGCAATTGATGCGAAGACTCCTCCCTTATCAATATCTCCAACAAGAAGAACATTTGCATCTGCAATTTCTGCAGCGCCCATATTTGCCAAATCACCTTCCCTTAGGTTAATTTCAGCAGGGGATCCTGCACCTTCCATTATGATTATGTCATAGTTTTTCTTTAAGTTTTCAAGTGAGTTTTTTACAGCCTCTTTGGCTATTTCCCTATAATCTTCCTCATAAACGATATTGTTGTCCTCGGTTATTGTATAGTTTTTAAAGAAATCCTTGTCTCCTATTGCTTCACCGCTTATGATGACTTGGGAAGTTGAGTTTCCTTTTGGCTTGAGTAAAATTGGATTCATGTCTACGCTAGGCTCTATATTTGCAGCTTCCGCTTGCAATACCTGTGCAATAGCTATTTCCTTGTTTTCCTTAGTTGTATATGAATTCAAGGACATGTTTTGGGATTTAAATGGTGCTACCTTATATCCTCTTCTTGCATATATTCTACAAAGTGCGGCAACAATTAGGCTTTTGCCTGCATTGGATGCTGTTCCTTGAATCATTAAACATTTGCTCATATTTTAACCTTAGGATTTCTATTAATTAGATTATTTAAAAGAATATTTTTTTAAATTTAATTCTTTCTTAATTAATTTAATTTTAGACTTATATTCTTTTTTAATTAATTTAATTTTAGACTTATATTCTTTTTTAATTAATTTAATTTTAGATTTTCATTCTTTCTAAAATAAACTAATTTTTTCAAATTGATTTTAATATTTTTAATCTTATTTTATTTTTGTAGTTTTTTATTAATTAATTTTTATTAAAAATTTTATTAGTTTTAATTTTTTCCAAGCATATTTTTCCCATTTTTCATCATTTATTTTTAATAAAATTCTTAAAAAATTTTCTAGTATTTAACTTTTAGTAACTTTTTATTACTAAAATAAAAACCTTTTTATATTACTTTAATCATAAGATTATTAAGAATGTAATTTAATATATATTACTATTGTAAATTATAATATATGAAAATTAATTTGACATTTTTTCAAATTGTTGAATAAATTTCCAAAAAAATTAAGGATTTTCCTTAATTGAAGATAAATTATAAGATAAACTTAAATTAAAACATATAAATTGAATTAAAAGCTAAGATAAATTATATGCGAGGTTTTTCATGGAAATTGATAAAAAATTATCTGCAATGGAAGAGAATATTGAATCAAAAGACATTGATTCAAATGCAGAAGAAAAAACTAGCTTAGAAGAAATTGAAGCTGATAATGATATAAAAATTGAGTTTAACAGTGAAACTGAAGATAATTCTAATTTAAACTCAGAATCTGAGGATTCCAAAGCAAGCCCAGTGGATGTTGAGGTTGTAGACAGGGATGATTCCCAAAAGACCCAACCTATGCTTGACTATGAATCACTTTCAAATACATCTGAGGTTGAGGTGCCTCCTCTTCTCATTGATCAGGTCATTGGTCACGAAGAGTCTGTTGAAACTATTAAGAAAGCTGCAAAACAAAGAAGAAATGTTCTTTTAATTGGAGACCCTGGTGTTGGAAAATCAATGTTGGCTAAGGGAATGGCTGAATTGTTGCCTCCTGAAGTTTTACAGGATGTTCTTGTATATCCTAATGCTGAAGACAGCAATTACCCATTGATTAGGACAGTGCCTGCAGGTCAAGGTAAAAAGATTGTCAAGGCAAACAAGGCAAATGCAAAAAGCGGTGACGAGAAGAAGATGATGATCACCATGTTTGCAACTGCAGCAATCTTTGTTTTAGGCATTCTTTATCAAAGAATATTTGAAGCCATTATTGCAGCATTGCTTGTCATATTTATTTCAATGCAAATTAAACCAAAAAGCAATTCTTTAGCTCCTAAATTATTGGTAAATAATGGGGATAAAAGATTTGCACCATTTATGGATGCTACCGGTGCACATGCAGGTGCATTGTTAGGTGATGTAAGGCACGACCCTTACCAGTCCGGAGGTCTTGGAACTCCTGCACACGAACGTGTTGAAAGCGGAATGATTCACAAGGCTCACAAGGGAGTTTTATACATTGACGAAATCGGTACAATGAGTATGAAAACTCAACAAGAGCTTTTATCTGCAATGCAGGAGAAAAAATACGCTATCACTGGTCAAAGTGAAAACAGTAGTGGGGCAATGGTTCGTTCTCAAGCTGTTCCATGTGACTTTGTTCTTGTAGCTTCCGGTAATATTCAGGTTCTTGAAGGAATGCACATTGCTATGCGTTCAAGAATCAGAGGATATGGTTATGAAGTCTATATGAAAGATTATATGGAAGACACTGAGGAAAACAGAAAGAAACTCGTTCAGTTCGTTGCTCAGGAAGTCAAGAACGATGGAAGAATTCCTCACTTTGAAACCGATGCTTTGGATGAAATTATTTTGGAAGCAAAGCGTAGAGCTGGAAGGAAAAACGCTTTAACCTTAAGGCTTAGGGAATTAGGCGGTCTTGTACGTTCAGCTGGGGATGTAGCTATTGAAGAAGGAGCAGACCTGGTACGTGCAGATCATGTCGTTACCGCTAAAAAATTCTCCAGGACCTTGGAACAGCAAATGGTTGACAGATCCATTATTCAAAGAAAAGAATACAGTGTATTCAATTCTGAAGGTGGAAAGGTTGGTATGGTCAACGGTTTGGCTGTTATGGGTGATAGAAGTGGTATTGTAATGCCTATTGCTGCTGAAATGGCTCCTGCAAACAGTAAGAATGAAGGTAAAATCATCGTTACAGGTAAGCTTGGGGAAATTGCATTGGATTCAGTACAGAATGTAAGTGCAATCATCAAGAAATACACTCAAGTAGATATTTCCAATCATGATATTCACGTTCAGTTCTTGCAAAGTTATGATGGAGTTGAAGGAGACAGTGCAAGTGTTTCCATTACAGCTGCAGTTATTTCCGCAGTTGAAGGAATTCCAATTGATCAATCAGTTGCTTTAACCGGTTCCTTAAGTGTACGTGGAGATGTAATGCCTATTGGTGGTGCAACCGCCAAAATCGAGGCTGCTGCAGAATCCGGTATTAAAAAGGTTTTATTGCCTAAATCCAATATGGAAGACGTTATGCTTGAGAAAAAGTATGAGGACATGATTGAAATTGTTCCTATTGAAACAATTGAAGACGTCTTGCAAAATATCTTGATTAATGGAAGTAAGAAGGATAAATTAATTAGTAAAATGAGAGAGATTAGTGGGGCTGTTTCCAGTAAGGTTTCCACTGATTCCGTTGGATTGTCCAAACCAAGTTACAATTAATTTAAATAGTTATTTTTAGCTATTTTTATTTATTTTTCTTATTTTTTTAACTTTTTTATTTTTTAGCTATTTTTATTTATTTTTCTTATTTTTTTAACTTTTTTATTTTTAACTTATTTTTAACTTATTTTTAACTTATTTTATTTAATTTTATTATTTGTTCTTATTTTATTATTTGTTTTTATTTTATTTTTTTAATTATTTTCACGTTTTTTATTTATTAATTAATAATTTTTTATTTGCTTTCATTTTTAATTGTTTTTCATTTGTTTTTCTCTTTTTTAGCTATTTTCCATTCTTTTTGATTTAGCCATTTTTTACAAAAACTTTATATACTTAATCAAACTATTATATTTTAGAAAAGTAAATATCTTTTATTTTCAATGGATTATCATTTCATTGATAAATATTAAGTATTAGTTTGTTTAATTATTATATGATTGGATAAGTTTTTAATAAAGTTTTTATTATTGTTTAAACTTATTTTAATTAAATGAGATAGGTTTTTAATAATTTTTTTATTATTGTTTAAACTTATTTTTTAATAATTAATTGGTGTTGAATTCAAAATTTTATTTTATTTTATTTAGGATGTGATAAAATGGGTAAACTAAAAACTGCAGGTATTGTAATTGTAATTCTTTTAGTTCTAGTAGTCCTTTTCGCTTCTATTTCAAATGTTTTAATTTTAGCTCAGGATGATACTGAAGGTTCAGTTCCGGGAGTGGATATGGCTGCTTTATGGAGTTTAGGTGGAGGATTTACATGGATTTATCCTGGAAGTTCTCATGATGCCAGCGGACGTACACTTCATAATATTTACATGACTGAAAATCCTTATCAGCAAGCAAGGGAGATTATGGAATATACATATGGTGTAAGCCCTCATATACTGGTGATTATCAATGATCAAGCCGCAGCTCACATTTTCGGTGATAATATTTTATCCACTATCCGCCAACATGACTGGGTTGAAGGCAATTCCCGTGGAGATGCCGTTTCAATGAGTATTACTTCGGTTAATCCATTGCCTGTTATTCCAGACATTTTAATGGGAAATATTAAGATAATGCTTATTTAAGCTTTATCTTACTTTATTTTTTAGATTAATAGGATTATCTTTTTTTAAGCTTTATCTTACTTTATTTTTTAGATTAATAGGATTATCTTTTTTTAAGC
>NZ_CALCYR010000145.1 GCF_937906425.1 uncultured Methanobrevibacter sp.
AGAGAAATGTAAGATTTTAATACCATTAAAACTTTGTGGAAGCATATTGTCCTTAATGACATATTCATGCGTTTTAATAAATTTAACACCAATAAAGTAAGTGTATAAGTATATACTTGAAAAAACTAAAATAGTGATAAAAAGTATTTTAAGAATCTTTTTGCTAGTATTAATGGCTTGCTCTTTTTTGATTTCATCTTCTAAAACTTTATTTCTTTCTTCACGACTAGTCATTATATCACCATCGCTAAAATTGTTAAAACACCATTATGTAGCATATGCATCATAATGGTAGCACTGTTCCTTTTGGACTTTCGTCAATAACAATAAGAACCATGCCTTGTGGCATTCCACAAAGTGGGCATTTTTTCCATGCTTCGGTAAGTTCCGATTCATGTCCGCAGTTGGTGCACTTCCACTTGAATTTTGTGCTCTTTTTATAAAGAGTTTTATTCTTAAAACAATCTTGTAAACTTTTTCTAAAAATCATTTCCTCAATAAAGGGTGCAAAGATAGTTGTCATTAAAAAGGCAATATAAGGAACTTCACTAATAAGACTTTGAACAACTTCTTCATTTTCTCCTAAAGTCTCAGGTGTAGGTGAAATAATTTTTTCACCTATTAATAAAAAAAGTCCAGCAACCAAAATAAGAGCCATTCCAAATAAACTTACTATTAATCCTTTTTTATTAGGGTAATATAAAGTTAAATTTTTTCCTAATAATGATGTAGTAATTCCTGCACCTACACCTAATAAAAGTGTAAGAAAATAACAAATCCATATATTTTGAATTTTAAAGAAAAAATTAAAAGTGTTCTAACCTTAAGAAGGTTGAATGCATTAATTGTAATTTTAATATTTGTATTTTTAATTCAACATGCTTTATTAAGCGTTTTGTATTTATACAATTTCATTGATTATTCGCCTGATTTCAAAATTGCAGGGAGACGATTGTTCTGGCTTGTATTAATGCATATTATTGTCAGTTTATATTTATTTTATAAGGATCATCGTAAAAGGAAGAAAATTAATCTTTACAGGGATATCATAACAGAAACACATCAGCAAATTATCACAGGAATTTTTATAGTCCTATTTGCCAGTTTACATGTTGTTTCATATTCTTTATATTCTCTTGAATCAAGTTTTGGATTTAGCATATCTTTAGTTCATTTTATAGTTGATAATTTATTGTTTATATCACTTTTATTACATTTGAGAGTTAGCATTCCTAAATTATTAGTTTCCTTAGGATTTTTAGTAGAAAAAGGCAGCTATCGTAAGGTTAAAAAGATCGTTAATATTCTTGTTGTTTTAATATTTTTAATCTTGCTATTGGCAGAGATTATGTTTTATTTATTTTAGATTAAAGGGAGCAAATTTCTTTGATGATTTTATTTGATTATATGATTTTATTTGCTTGTATGATTTTTTATTTGGTGTTTTGGTTTTATTGATTTATTTATTTGTTTGATTTAATTGAGTTCTTTGGTGTTTTGGTTTTATTGATTTATTGTTTGATTTTAATTTAAGTTTTTAGATACACTTAGTGTTTTAAAGATTAATGGAGGCATATAATGAAAAATATTATAATTATAGGTTCTGGAATTGCAGGATTGACTGCTGCAATAACTGCTGCAGATGCTGGTGCAAGAGTTAGTCTGGTGTCCCCAGCTATTTCTCACCAATCCCAATCAGTTATGGCAATGGGTGGGATAAATGCATCTTTAAATACTAAAAATGAAAATGATTCTGTTTTAAATCATTATAATGACACCATTAATGGAGGAAATGAATTAAATCATCCTATTGCAGTTAAAAGATTATGTGAGGATGCTCCAAAACTTGTGGAATACTTGGCTTCTATTGGAACAAGTTTTACAAGGGATCCTGATGGGAATATAGATTTAAGATATTTTGGTGGTCAAAAGAAGAAAAGAACTGCATATGCTGGGGCACGTACTGGAAAACAGATAGTTAATTCATTGGATACTCTTCTTCGTCGAAAAGAAGCTGAATCTAATGTAAAAACATTTTATAATTGGTCTTTTCTTTCTTTGATTTTAAGGGATGATAATGATTCTGGGGATTTAAGCAATGAAAAGGAAGCTATAGGCGTATTCATAATCAATAGGGATACAAATGAAATCAAAAAATTATTCGCAGATTCAATAATTATTGCAAGCGGAGGCATGAACAAGGTCTTTTCCAAAACTTCCGGTTCCACTCTAAATGATGGTTTTGCTACCGGACGCCTATTCATGCAGGGCATTGAATTGGGAAATATGGAAATGATACAATACCATCCCACTACAGTGGAAACAAGTGTAAAAAGAATGTTGATTACAGAGGCTGCACGTGGTGAAGGGGGAAGATTATATGTCCTTAAGGATGGAAGTCCATGGTATTTCATGGAGGAGTGGTATCCTGAATTTGGAGCACTGATGCCTCGTGATGTAGTTTCAAGAAGTATATTTAAGGTTTGCAATCAATTAGGTTTGGGAATTGAGGGTAAAAATCAGGTTTATTTGGATATTAGCCATTTGGATGAGGAAATAATAGATGTAAAATTAGATGAGGTTTATGAAACCTGCACTCAATATCTTAATATAAATCCTAAGGAAGAGCCAATTCCAGTTTATCCGGGAATTCATTATTTTATGGGAGGAATAAGGACTGATGAAAATCATAAGACCAATATCAAAAGAGTTTATGCTGCAGGAGAATGTTCCTGTCAGTATCATGGAGCTAATCGTTTAGGAGGAAATTCCCTTTTAGGTGCAGTTCATGGAGGATACATTGCTGCAAGGGAATCTCTTAAGGAAAATGATCTGTCACTTTCTTTAGATGAAATGGAAGAAATGGCAATTTCTCAATTAAATAATGAAATGGAATCCTTCGAGAAGTGGAAAAATCAGGCGGATTTTAATTGTTCCGTTGTTTCAATTGAAAATAAAATAGCTGAAATTAGTAAAAAGTCCATGGGCATCATTAGAAATGAAAATGATTTGAATAATGCCTTGATTGAATTGGATGATTTATATGATTCTATTATGGGAAGCATCTTAAGGATGGACAGTTTTAATAGTTATTATGATTATTTGAGAGTTTTTGTCCTGATTTTACTTTCAAAGACTATGGTTTTAAGTGCATTAAATAGAAAGGAAAGTCGAGGAGCTCATCAAAGAGAGGAATATCCTGAAAGGGATGATTTAAATTATAAGAAAACAACTTCTGCAATGTATATGTCAAATGAAGTGGTGATTCAGTTTAAGGATATTGTTGAAAAATTAAGCGTTGATAAATCTAATGCTTTAGAGGGTGATGTCTGATGTCTCTTTCTGTTTTAATTAAGATGCAAAAGGGTGATGAGCCTTATTATGAAAGGTTTTATTATGATGGTGATTTAAATATCACTGTAAGTTCATTGCTTGAAAGATTGAATAGCCAATATCCTATTTTGAATGCTGATGGAAAAGAGGTGGATGCAATCAAATGGTCTTGCAGCTGTCTTCAGGGCTTATGTGGCAGTTGTGCAATGGTTATTAATGGATTTCCTCAATTGGCTTGTAAATGTTTTGTTAATGAGGAAATTGCTACAAAAGCAAGAGGGGAGATACGGATTGAACCTTTATCCAAGTTTCCTGTAATTGAGGATTTAAAAATAGATAGGACAAAAATCTATGAGTCCTTAAAGGATTCTAAACAGTGGATTAATTCATCTGCAAAGATAAATGGGGATGAGATTCCTTTTGAATATGAAATGTCACAATGCCTCTTGTGCGGATGTTGTTTGGAAGCATGTCCAAATTATGATGGTGAAGATGATTTTATGGGTGCTGCTCTTGCCGTTTCCTCTGCAAAATTAGCTTTACAGGAAAAAGATAAAAAACATAAGGAAGAAATGAAATTAGAATATGAAAAGCATTTTTATTCTGGCTGTGTAAAATCATTGGTTTGTGATGACGTTTGTCCAATGAAAATAGATACTCAAAGGGCTATTTCTAAAATGAACAAGAAATTGGTTTGGAACATTTGGGATTATATTAAATAATTGGCATTTATATCTTCCTTTTCAATTTTTTTATTATTTTATTTTATTTTATTTTATTTTATTTTATTTTATTTTATTTTATTTTATTCTTTTTTTTAAAAATTTTATTTAAACCCTAAACTTTATTTAAAAACTTTTAAATAATATAAAATTCTTATAGGTACCTGTAAGAATATTTTTGGAGATTGTTATGAGAAATTTGATTAGGCCTATAAAGAGGTATATTCCTCAAATAATAATTATTTTTATCTGTTTGATTGCACAGGCGTATTGTAATTTGACATTACCTTCCTATACTGCAGATATTGTAAATATAGGTATTCAGGAATCTAATGTTGACTTTATACTTAATGTCGGTATGAATATGATGCTTATGGTCATTTTATCAGTTATAGCAACAGTATTCATTTCCTATTTTTCAAGCCGTGTTTCATCTTCATATGCTAAGGACCTGCGTAGCATAATCTATAGGAAGGTTCTTCGCTTTTCAAACCATGAGCTAAACAGCATTTCAAGATCATCCCTCATCACCCGTTCAACAAATGACGTTAACCAGATGCAGAATGTGATTGGAATGATTTTCACCACACTTCTTTTTGCACCTATACTTGGTGTTGGAAGTATTATCAAGGCATTTGAGCTTGGAACCAGTCTTTCATGGATTATACTTGTAACATTTTTGGCTGTTGCAATCCTTCTTCTTGTCATTGTTTTAAGGGTCCTTCCCTACTTTAAGATTACACAGGAAATCATTGACCGCATGAACAGGACTTCAAGGGAGATACTGATGGGAATTCCTGTTATAAAGGCTTTTGTAAGGCAAGAAAGAGAAGAGGAACGTTTTGAAAAGGTTAATAAGGACTTTTTGGACGTTAACCTTTATGTCTACAGAAACATGTTTGTCATGATGCCTGCAATGAGTCTGATATTGAACCTGATGATTGTATTGATTCTTTACTTTGGCGCATATGATGCATTGGCTGGGAACATACTTACAGGGGATATCATTGCTTTCATTCAATATTCAACACAAATCGTAACATCCTTCCTTTTGATTGGAGGATTTTTCATCATGCTTCCAAGAATCCTTGTTTCAGGCAGGCGTATAGCAGAGGTTTTAAACACTGAAATAACAATCACAGATGGTGAAATCGATTATGTGGAGGATAATTCCACCCTTGAATTTTC
This sequence comes from uncultured Methanobrevibacter sp., assembly GCF_937906425.1. GTDB lineage: Archaea > Methanobacteriota > Methanobacteria > Methanobacteriales > Methanobacteriaceae > Methanobrevibacter. The sequence continues at coordinate 5,244 of NZ_CALCYR010000145.1, forward strand.
AAATGTTTCATACAAATATCCAGGCAGTGAAAGGGAAACCTTAAGGGACATTAACTTTAAATTGGAGCCAGGCAAAACAACTGCAATCATTGGAGGAACAGGAAGTGGAAAATCAAGCATTTTAAACCTTATTCCACGTCTTCAGGATGCTTCAGGTGGTGAAATCCTTTTAAATGGAATAAATATTAGGAACTACACCCTTAAGGCGCTTCGTGACAAGATAAGTTTCACTCCTCAAAAGGCAATTCTCTTTCAGGGGACAGTAAGGTCAAACATGCAGTCCGGAAAGGAGGACGCTAGAGATGAGGAGATTGAAAGGGCATTGGAATTGGCTCAGGTTGACTTCATAAGTTCCCTTGATGATGAGGTAAATCAAGGCGGAAGCAATTTCTCAGGAGGTCAAAAGCAAAGGCTTTCAATTGCAAGGGCAATTCTTGCATCCTGTGACTTTTACCTATTTGACGATTGCTTTTCAGCATTGGACATGAACACTGAGGCTAAAATCAAAGGCAATCTGGACACCTATTGCAGTGATGCAGCCATATTGATTGTATCCCAAAGGATTTCAACAATTATGGATGCAGATGAGATAATCGTGATGGATAAAGGTGAAATAATTGATAAGGGAACTCATGATGAGCTGAATAATCGCTGCAGTATATATCAGGAGATTGTTTTATCACAAGTTGACAGTATGGATCTTGATTCACCCTCCTTCAAAATTGACAATCCCTTTATTGGGGAGGTGAAATTATGAGTCCTCCTCCAGCAAGAAGAAAACCTCCTGAAAAGCCTGTGGATAATAGGAAGGCTCTCAAAAACATCTTTTCACTGTTGAAGGACTATAAACTCAAATTGGTTTTAACAGTTATATGTGCAGTCATATCAACCCTCTTTTCAGTAATAAGCCCATTGCTTATAGGTATGGCCACAACAACAATCTTTGATGGAATAAATCTGATACTGAATCACACAGGAACAATAGATTTTGACAGACTTTTCTTTTTCCTTTCAATGGTTGTCATTCTTTATGTGATAAGTTCCATATTTTCATATCTTCAAAGCTATTTCCTTGTAGAGATTTCAACAAAAATCAGTTATGACTTAAGGTCACGGCTTATTGAAAAGATTACCCATTTGCCTATGGAAAAGGTGGATGAGAATAAGAGAGGAGATATTCTCTCAAGGATTACAAATGATATAGATTCGCTTCAAACAGGAATTACACAATCCTTTTTGCAAATGATGACTGCAATCATCACAATTGTTGGGGTTGTTGCAATGATGCTTTACATCAACATTTGGATGACTTTAATAACTGTTGTTTTGATTCCAATTTCATTTTTAATGATTAGATTCATTACAAAACATTCCCAAAGTTATTTCCTAAAGCAGCTTGTCTTTAAGGGTAGTTTAAACTCTCAGATTGAGGAGACATTTACAGGCCATGACATTGTACGAGCATTCAATGGTGAGCATAAGGCAATTGAGAACTTTGAGAGGGATAATGAAAACTGGTTTAGGGAAGAATGGAAATCACAGTTTTTCTCAAGCCTAAACGGTCCTGCAATGAATTTCATCTCTAATCTGGCCTATGTTATCATAGCGGTTTTGGGAGCTATTTTCGCTCTTCAAAGGGTAATTGCAGTTGGGGATATTCTTGCATTTTTCCAATATGTTGAAAACTTTACAAGGCCAATCAATCAGATTACAAGGGTCATGAACCTTGTCCAAACTGCAATGGCTGCAAGTGAAAGAATCTTTGAGTTTTTAGATCTTGATGATGAGGAAAACAGCTCAGAAATTGAAATTGCTGAGATAAATGACTCAATCTCCTTTGAAAACGTAAGCTTTTCCTATATTGAAGGTGAAAAAATCATTAAGGACCTGTCATTTACAGTTAAAAAGGGGGATAAGATAGCTATTGTAGGTGAAACCGGAGCTGGAAAAACCACAATCGTTAAATTGCTCATGAGATTCTATGACCTTGATTCAGGTGAGATAAAGATTGATGGGGAAAACATCAACAAATATGAAAAGAACAGTTTAAGATCTCTTGTTGGAATGGTTCTTCAGGATTCATGGTTATTTTCAGATTCCATCCTGAATAATGTTCGCTATGGAAGACTTGATGCAAGTGATGATGAGGTAATCGACGCCTGCAGACAGGTCTATGCAGATGACTTTATAAGACAGCTTTCAGATGGCTATCAAACAATGTTGAATGAGGATTCAGACAATATTTCCCATGGTCAAAAGCAATTGCTTACAATTGCAAGGACAATTCTCTCCAAAAAGCAGATTTTGATTCTTGATGAGGCAACTTCCTCTGTTGATACAAGAACTGAAAAACTGATTCAAAAGGGAATGGACAAGCTGATGGAAAATAGGACAAGCTTTATAATAGCGCATAGGCTTTCCACAATCAAGAATGCAGACAAGATCATTGTAATTGATGACGGCAGGATAATTGAGGAAGGGTCTCATGATGAGCTATTGGCCAGAAAAGGATATTATTATAATACATTAAACAGTCAGAAAAGAGAGGAACTTACTTAAGTTAGTATTATTAAACAGTCAGAAAAGAGAGGAACACTTAAGTTAGAAAAGAAATAACTTAAGGTTTTGACTTATAAAAAAGTTTTAGATATAGGTTGATTTTATGAATAATGAATTTAAGGAGGATTTTTGCTATTTGTCCAAAAATCCATTTTCTTTGATTGAATTTGATTGTACGGGGGATGGCTTGGATGAAAACAAATTATTGTATCATAAGTTTAATGTCTTGTCTGTAGCCTTTGAGAGAAGAAACAAGAGTTGTTCCTCTAAAATCAGCAATCTCTCTCGTGGACAGGGCAGAATTCTTTCTCTTTTAAAGGTCAAGGATGGTTTTTCTACAAAGGAATTGTCTGAACTCTTCAACATTAGTGTAAGTTCTTTAAACGAATCCTTGAATAAGCTGGAGCAAAATGGATATATAGAAAAGCTTCCATCTTCAGATGATAAAAGGATTTTGATTATCAGATTAACAAAAAAGGGTAAGGAATACAAGTTTAAAGAGTCCGGGGACATTGAGGTTTTCAATTGCCTGTCAATAGAAGAAAAGAGATTTTTTGACCAGTGCATAAGTAAAATAAGTTTTGAATTGCATAATAAGATAAAGGAAGAAAATCCTGAAAAGTTCAAGAGGATGAAAAGGCAAAGAGAAGAAATTTTTAAAAAGTATTTTGATGATCTTGATTTTGAAGATTGCTTTAGATGAATGTTTAAATCATATTTGCTCAATTTTACGACTGTTTTAGATAAACTTGATGATTTTTATTTATATTTTTTAATTTTTATTATTATTTTTTTCATTTTTTTCATAATATTTTTTTCATAATATTTTTTTAATATTTTTTTGTATTGTTTTTAATTTTCAATTATTTTTTTAATAGTTTCGCGCTGTTTTTAATTTTCAATTATTTTATTAATTTAGGTTTGTTTTTAATTTTTAACTTATTTTCCAATATTTGCATTTTATTTTTGTTAAGTTTTTAAAAAAATTGATTATATTTATATACTATGGCGTTCATTATACTAATAAGAAATCTTAACTAAAAAATAGGGGGTTAAATATGGATCAAATGTTTATTACTTTAGTAGGATTTAACAATCATCATGGCCATAAAGTCTTTAAGATAGGTTCCATTATAAAATTGGTCAAGGAACCTGATAATATACATGACTTGGAAGCCATTGCATGTGAAATGAGACATGCAGGTAAGGTTGCTTATGTTGCAAACAGTACTTCTACTGTTATTAAGGGCACCATGAGTGCTGGTCGTCTTTATGATAAAATAACTGACAATAAGGACTTTGCAAAAGTTAAATTTATTGGAAATCATTCCATTATTGCAGAGGTTTTATCTGATGATGAAATTGATGAATTAAAAAAAGATCCTGCATCTGACATTAATTTTTTATTGGCTGATGATTAATGAAACTATTTAAATTATTTTTAAATTTTCATTGAAATTTTTACTTAATTTTTTTTTAATTAGGTTGTTTTTTTTATTTTCATTGAAATTTTTACTTAATTTTTTTTATTTAGGTTGTTTTTTTAATTTTTTAATTTAATTTAAATTATTTTAATTAATTTAAAAAAAATTTTTTTTTAAAATAATAAACTTATAAATTGGGGTGTTATAATGGATGTGCAATCCGTAATTGAAAATATAAGTATTTTAGGTACTCAAAATTTTGAAAATATAACTGCGGTTCCTATTAAAACCGATTATAATTATAAAATTGATTTTTTAACTTTGGAAAAAGGTTTGGAAATGGGACTTGTTGAAGTTAAGGAAGTAAGTGAAAGTGGTGTTGTAGGTACTTTACTTGTTGTAAACAACTCAATCTCTCCTTTGATTCTTTTTGAAGGGGATGAGGTTGTAGGTTCTAAACAAAACAGAATAATTACCCAAACCACAATTATTGAAGCTAAAAGCTCTGAAAATATTTCAGTAAACTGTACCGAAAGAGGCAGATGGCTATATACTGATAATTTTAGAAAATCCAATAATTTCGCAAATCATAATACAAGATCTCATTTAACTGCTGATAAGTTTTATAATAAGAGTTCTCAAATGAATGTTTGGCGTGAAATTGATGAATTGCAGACAAGGCATAATTTTAGGTCAGATACCAGTTCAATGGCTGAAACCTATGAAAAAGTCAATGTTGAAATTGAGGATGCTTTGAAAAATTTCAATACTGTTGAAGGTCAAAACGGAATAATTGTTTTCATCAATGGTGAAATCAAGGGAATTGAGATTTTTTATAATCCTTCCATATATGAGGTTTATCATGAAAAGATTTTGAAAAGTTATATCATTGACAGGGATTCCTTTGAGGGTGATGGAAAAGATGATGTTGATTATGAAAGGGAGATTCATTCTCTTTTAAGCAGTATTAAGGATTCTGAATTTATTAAAAAGGACTCTAAATTAGGTGAGGCTTATATGTTTAAGAATGAATCAGGCATTGGATCTTACTTTAGCTTTGAGGAGGAGAATATTCAATTGCAATATTTAACTCTTGACGTTAAGGGATATTCCAATGATGGTGATGATGATTTAGTTTTTGATGATTTGGCTTATTAATGATTGATTTTAGTGAAATTGTTTTAAAAATATTTCATTTATTAATTGATTGATTTTAGTGAAATATCATTTTCATTTTTTCACCTTTTTAACAATTTTTAAGAATTGCTTTTTTATTATTTTTTTCATATTTTTTTCTCCTTTTTTGCAATTTTTAAGATTTGTTTTTTTATTATTTTTTCATTTTTTTCTCCTTTTTTGTAATTTTTAAGAATTGTTTTTTTATTATTTTTTTTAAGATTTTTACAAAAAATAATTTTTATAAATTTTTCATTTTATCCTTTTAAAATTAAACGATTTTCATATTTTTTTAAAAAATATTACTTAATTTTATCAATATTTTCTATTTTTAATGTTTGTATAGGTTAAGTGTTATATACTTTGAAAACATATTAGTTATTATGTGTACTGCAAGCGAATATTTAACCGAAGATCATTATTTCGGAAGAAATTTTGATTATGAAATTTCATATTTTGAAAGAGTTTGCATAACTCCAAGAAACTATGAATTTGAATTTAGAAAAATTGATAACATGAAGACTCATTTTGCAATTATTGGAATTACAGCAGGAGTTGATGCCTATCCTCTTTATTATGATGCATGTAATGAAAAGGGTGTAGCTATTGCCGGTTTAAACTTTGCAGGAAATGCTGTCTATAGGGAAATCGAAGAGGATATGGTTAATGTAACTCCATTTGAATTCATTCCTTACCTTTTGTCTCAATCAGAGTCTGTTGAAGATGTTAAGGAACTTCTGGAAAACCTCAATTTGGTAAACATTAATTTCTCAGAACAATTGCCTTTATCCCCTCTTCACTGGATGATTTCAGATAGGAACTCTTCCATCATCGTTGAACCTTTGGAAGATGGTTTGAAGGTTTATGAAAATCCTGTTGGTGTATTGACCAATAATCCGACCTTTGACCTGCAGCTCTTTAATTTAAACAATTATAGAAACCTATCAGTTAAAACTCCTGAAAACACCTTTGCAAAGGATTTGGAATTGGATACCTACAGCAGAGGCATGGGTGCAATCGGACTTCCTGGTGATTTGTCTTCAGCTTCCAGATTTGCAAAGGTTGCATTTACCAAGGAAAACTCCTTTTCAGGAAGCAGTGAAGGTGAAAGCGTTTCCCAATTCTTCCATATTTTAGCTTCTGTGGAACAGCAAAAGGGATTGACTTTCATTGATGATCCAGATTTGTATGAATACACTATATATTCATCCTGTTACAATACTGACAAGGGCATATTGTATTATAAAACCTATGACAATCATCAAATTACTGCTGTAGACTTGAATAAGGAAGATTTAAACGGCGAAGCTTTGATTAATTATCCTTTGATTAATGAAGCTCAAATAAATTTTGTTAATTAAATAAAATAAATTAATTTTAATAATTTAATTTATTTTTATTCGTTTTTAAATTGATTAATTTATTTTCATGCTTTTTTTTTAAATTTTTTCATTTTTTTAAGAATTAGATCGGAAGAGCGTCGTGTAGGGA
>NZ_CALCYR010000146.1 GCF_937906425.1 uncultured Methanobrevibacter sp.
CTAACTCAAAAAATAAGAAAAAAATAATAGATAAATCCTAACTCAAAAAATAAGAAAAAAATAATAGATAAATCCTAACTCAAAAAATAAGATAAAAATAAAAAAAATAGAAAAAAAACACAACACAAAAAATAAATATAAAAATAAAAAAAGAGTAGAAGTTTTTTAAAAACCTCTAAATATTAATTTTAATCCAGTTTTTACACCGGATATCTAGTAGAAAATCTGGAATTATTCATCAAGCTTAGGAATTCCAGTAATTCTAAGTCCACCATAATGGGATTTGTACTTAATGTTTAAACCAATTAATAATGGAGTGATCTTTTCAATTATTCTAGCCTTTTCCAAAATACCTGTGTCAATTGTTTTTACTCCAGGAATCTTGTTGATTAATTCAGCTGCAATTTCCTTAGCTTCATTATCGTCACCTGCAATCAAACAGTCACAGTCGATTTCTTCTGGAATGTTTGCAAGGTGAGAGTTGGAAATGTTACAGAATGCACAGATTACCTTTGCACCAGTTCCTTCCAAGATTTTTGCAGTTCTTTCAGCAGCAGATCCTTCCATTAAATCAATGAATCTGAAAGGTTTTCCGCCAATAGCTGTTTCTAAAGGTACTGTTGCATCTAAAATAATCTTATCATTACAGAATTCTTTAATTCCTTCAAGAGTAGGTTTTTGTGCTGCTAAAGGTACTGTAAGAATTAAAATGTCTCCTTCTTTAGCTGCATCTTCATTAGCCATTCCTTTCATGTTAGATAAATCGTAGTCAGACAAAGCTTCTTTAGCTTCACTTACAACAGTTAAAGCTTTTTCTTCTTTTCTAGAACCTACGATAACATCTACGCCTTCAATTGCTAATCTTTCAGCAATTCCTAAACCTTGTGGACCAGTTCCACCAATTACGCTAACAATCATTTTTTATCCCTCGATTCATAAATTAAAATTTAATCCTATAATTAGGTATACATAATTATGTTAAACATTATAAATATAGTTTATGTTTGTTATAAATAACTTAAATTTATCAAAATAACTAAAAAATTGTATAAAATTAAAAGAATAAACTAAGATTGAAAATTAGTGGAAGATTTTGAAAATAAGGTTTAAATATTAAAAAAAATTTAAAAAAATAAAGCATATTTAAAAAAATATGAATAATATTCACCACATTATTGAAAATGATGGATAAAATAATAAAAAATTAAAGTTAATTTGATTAAGTTTCTAAAAAATGAAAATATAATTGAATAAATGAAAAATTCAAGAATGAAAAATTAATAAAATTTAAAAAATTTAGAAAATTAATAAAATTAAAAAAATAAAAACTTATAAAAATCAATGAAAAGAGTTAAATAAAAAAAATAGACTAAAATAAATAAAAAAATGAATAAAAAAATGAATAAAAAAATGAATAAAAAAATGAATAAAAAAACCCATTTAAAAAAAATAGACTAAAAAAAGAATAAAAAAAACTTATTTTAAATAAATAAAAAAAATAAAATTAATCAAAACTTACCTTTTTACATATTGGCCCGGATTTAAGAAGTCGTCCAAAAAGTTTAAAAATTCCATTTGAACTTTATCATCCATAGAAATTTCACAAAGCAAATCACAAAACTCATCCACTTCAAAGTCATTGATTTCTAACAATTGACATGAGCCACCACAAAGAGTTTCTTTTATATCCTTTCCAACCTTAATTAAATGTATATTTTCATCCTTAAGTATGTGTTCAATAAACTCTCTAGCTGTTTTAAATGACCTTTCCCTCTTAAGAACAAGAAAGTCATCAAGGACATACATATCTTCTCCCCATTTTTTACCAAAATTACTGGAAGCAATCCTATTCCACATCTTAGGACCTTCATGAATATAATATTTGCTTTGCTTGAAAACATTCAACTCAATGAGAAATATTACATTTTCCTTCTCATCAGTCCAGTAGTCATAATTGAATACTGAAAATTCCTCATCCTCAAGCTTTTGCTCCAGTGAAGCCACTGTTTTCAATAACTGGGGATGCAAGGCATCTGCATTCATTTGAGGAATTGGGAACTTGATTATTAATGACTGGGTTTGCCTATCCCTAAAGTCATTTAGGATGTCTGCAAGTATTTCATTCTTTGACTTTTCTGAAAACTGAGCCTTTACAAGAGGATTGAAAAATTCCCTTATCCTTGATTCCCTTTCCGCATCAGAATAGTCACCGTCAACAATTGCCAAAAAGTTTCTTGAAGCAATGATAAAGTCAACCATTCTCTCAAGCCTTAATGCAGCCCCGACATTTCTGTTCATGTCGGTTGGGTCAATGACAACCAATGGATCCTTTTTAAATATCTTCTTGTCATAGCTTTTATAATCCTCAATGTCTATGATTGTGTGATATTTCCAGTTTGAAGCCTCTCTCAAGGTCCTCTCAAAGCTTCCATAATGAATAATCAGCAATTCGCACAGGTATCCTGCAAAGCCCCCTGTCTTGAATTCAGAGCCATATGTTCCAACGCAATCCATAAATTTCTTTAGAAGAAGAACCTCATCCTCCTGATTCAGATATGAATTTTCAGCACTTGAAATTTTTTCTGAATTTTCCTCTGATTTATGGGAATTCAAATTGGCCTTTACATAATTTGTATGTAAAATGGTTCTATCCACAGCTGATTTAAGCTGACTTCCGTCCTCAATCAGATAACATGGAACTATATCAACTTCCATCCCATCAATAATACAGGTTAAATAGGGATGTGAAGCATAATGTTCACTTGCAGAGCCATTCAAGGCATCATTGGTTTTATATGCAAGATCCAAACCAATTTCCTTTAGCTCATCAATATCCCTTTCTAATGGGAAATGTATAAAAATATCTATGTCTGATTTGCCGCTTAACCAAGTGTTTTTAGCAACTGAACCTACAGCCATAGCCTTTGCATCAATATTCTCTTTCCTGCACAGATCATTGATAAAATCTATAACCTTATTTGTGGTTTTATTGACTGCAGAAATCTCTTCTTGGCTTGGTTTTAAATCTTTTAATATAAATTCATAATTCATAATTATTCATTTCCCTTATCAATGCTATAATTTTCTTAATTTAATTTATTAATTTTATAATTTTTATAATTTTACCAAAAATTAAATTAATTAAAAAATTAAATTTATTTTCTCAAATTCTTTTTAAAGAAAAAATTTAAATCATTTATCAATTGAAAAAAAGAAAAGAATATTTTAGTGATTAAATAGTTTAAATAACTAAAATAACTAAAATAAAGAAAATAAAATAAAAAAAGAAAAAATAATAACTAAAATAACTAAAATAATGAAAATAAAATAAAAAAAAGAAAAAATAATAACTAAAATAACTCTAATTAAACATTATTTAAAGCAATTCCACAAAAGTGACAATACCTGTCATGATTGTCAATAGGCATTTGACAATATGGACATTTCTCACTGTGTGACTTTATTCTAACCTCATGCTGCCTGTCAAACAAGTAAGCAAGTCTAATCATAAGAGATTCGTCCAAAATCATTCCAGACTCATATTCCTCCCTAATCTGTTCCTTGATTTGATAGGCCTCCCCAAGACTTACATGAGCGTCATCCACCAATGATTCAATATACAATGACAAGTTTTCATCATCCCCGATTATCTCCTCAAGGGAGTATGTAATGATTGGAAGATCCTTTTCAAGCTTTAATATAATCTCCCTAAACTCATTTTCATTGTCTAAAAACAATTTTTGAACTTCCATCAAATGACTTTCATCCTTGTCCATCCTCTTATCCAAACAGTCATAATGAATAATATCATAATTCAATGGACTGCTATATGCAATTGAAGCATTCTCCAAATCAAGAAAGTGGAAACTTGAACAGGTTTCAAGGTCATAATAATGTGTGGAAAGCTCCTCCTCAGCATCATAGTCAATATTTGACATTACATGCTCTCCGGGAATGACAAATTCTATTGCGCTTGCAACGATATTCTCACTTAGCTTGTATGCAAAACCGTATTTTACAAGAAGCTCAACCACAAGACGGGTAGGTTCAACAATGCTTGGCTTATTATGTTCTGACATGGTTTTCTTAAGTTCGGATAAAAACAATCCATTTCCACGAAATTCAGGAAGAACATAGATATTGTTTAATGCTGCAGTTAGAAATTCCCTTGAAAAGTCATATGAACAGAAACCTACAACCTGATTTTCAAAGAGCAGCTCCTTGAATAGGCTGCATGTTGGAGCCTTTATGATAAAACCCTCATTTTCAATTGATTCATAGATGTAATCATATTCGCTTTTCAATAAATCAATCACATCCAATGTCCTTTCTGTAATATAGACCCTTTGTGAATCATCATCTCTTAGAATTAATTTCATTGCATATCCCCATATGTATTTTTTTTAAATTAAATAAAGAATTTTAAATTAGATTAAAAACTTACAGTATTTTTTAAATCGAATAATGAATTTTAAATTAGATTAAAACTTACAATATTTTTTAAATCGAATAATGAATTTTAAATTAGATTAAAAACTTACAGTATTTTTTAAATTGAATAATGAATTTTAAATTAGATTAAAACTTACAGTATTTTTTAAAATGAATAATGAATTTTAAATTAGATTAAAAACTTATAAAATTAACTTTAAAATTAATAAACATTTCAATATTATACTCAGTTAAGTAATTATTTTAAATTACTTATATTTAAAATATTCGATTTAAAATTTAGTTTAGCTAAAAATACGAACAGAGTTTAGTTATTCCAAAAAAATAACAGTATATACCAATTTATTTAGTCATTCCAAAATTTTAATGAAAAATTTAAAATAATACTAATATTGAAAAAGTAAATACTTGAAAATTATATTTAATGAAATTATAAAAAAGAAGTGAATTAAAAAAAATAAAAAGAGCTTAAAAATTGAAATAAATTAAAAAAATAAGAAATAAATAAAAAAAATAAGAAATAAATAAAAAAAATAGAAAAGAAAAATTTAAAAAAGACTTCTATCCTAAAGGAAAAATTACAATAGAAAAATCAGTTAAATAATTTATCTATTGCATTAATCAAGATATTAGCTCTTTTATTTGTTTGAGATATATCCTCACTTGTCAATGTTTCAAAAACAAATGTAGGAGTTCCTGCATTCATAACAGGCAAAGTCAAATAAGGAGGACTTGTCTGAGGTTGAGGAGAATAATATCTCATCTTTGAATTCTTTTCAATTGAATGAACAATCTTAACAAGCTTATTTGCTAATTTCATTGAAGCCTTATGCTTATTCTTAGGAACATGTACAAAATAACTGTATTTATATGCAATACCTGTTGTTGAATGAATGTCAACCATCAAATTATATTTTTGCTTGTTAACATGAGGAACAACATAAGTTTTTGCAAGCATCTGTCCGCGAGTCCTATCTATTGAATATGAACCTGATTTCTTTGCAACAGTAACCCTATAGACATAATATGCATATTTCATGCTCCTCTTATTCTTCATGATGCCATAAACCACATCATGAATCTGATGCTCTATTGGATGAAGACCTACAACATATGCAATTCTAATCTTAGATGAGGAATTTCCAATAAGGCTTAAGAGTTCAACCTTGCCATAGGCATTGGATCCCAATAACACCTTGCTTAAAACATGAACCTTGCCCTTATTGCTTGAATCCATATAATTCTTTACGCCTGAATACTTAACCAAAACAGCATAATCCCTTGACTTCAGATTTATCTTAACTGCAGCGACCCCATTTGCTTTTGTGGTTCTTATATATGTTTTTGAATTGATTGTGATTCTCAGCTTTTGATTGGAAATGGCCTTGCCATTCTTTGTCTTTAATAGGACCTTAAGATATTTGCCATCATATATTAAATCATCAACAATGGACAAGCAGGTATAAATAGGCTTACAGATAACCCTTAAATTCATTGCCTTAGTTGAGGAAGAGTAAATATCACTTCCCAAATATTCCAACTTGATTTTATAAGTGGCAGTTTTAAGATTTATCTGCAATTTAGCCATACCATTCGCATCTGTGGTCTTATTGTAAATCCTGGACTTTACATGAAAGAGAACTGACTCATTTGAAAGGGCTTTTCCATTAATGTCCTTTAAGTAGACCTTTAAATAATTGGAATAGATAATGTACTTGACATTGGATGTAATTTTTGTCTTAATAAGATCAGTTTTATTTTTTACAGAGGAATCCGCAACATCAGATTCATTCTTAGAAGAAGAATCCGAATCAACAGACTCTAAATCGCTTTCATTATCAGAAGAAAAACCAGAACCAACAGAACCCAAATTACTTTCATTATCAGAAGAATCAGATTCAGAAACTAAAATGCTTGAAGAATCATCTCCAGTATCCATAGATACTTTCACTTCCTCCGATATTCCATTGGATAACCTATTATCTTCATTTATTTCACTTGCATAAGCTATATTTACACTTAATATAAGTAAAATAGACAATAGGAATAGTGTTTTAAATTTTTTATTCATATTTACACCTAAAAATTAAAAAAAAATGAAATACATTTTAATTTTTTTAATCATATTTACACCTAAAATTAAAAAAAATGAAACATATTTTAATTTTTTTAATCATATTTACACCTAAAATTAAAAAAAAAATGAAATATATTTTAATTTTTTATTCATATTACACCTAAAATTAAAATTAAAATTAAAATTAAAAAAAATAAAAATTTGAATAATTTTTAAATCAAATTATCCGAAAATCAAATTAAAATCAAATCGAATAATTAAAGGAATTATTCAAAATTAATTAAAAATCTGATTTAAAAATTTAAATCTTAAATTAAATTTGAAATCATAATTGTTTTCTAGCTGCATCAAGCATGATTTTCTTTTCAGCTCTTGCAACAGTTTTTCTAACTTCCTCAACTGCATCAGTATTGGAAGATACACTGGTAATTCCAAATTTAACAAGTTTTTCAACAATGTGAGGTACACTACCTGCTTGACCACAGATACTGCAAGTTACACCAGCAGCAGCACAATGCTTAATTGTTCTTTCAATCAATGCCATTACTGCAGGGTGCTCTTCTCTGTAATGTTTTGCTACAAATTCATTGTTTCTGTCTACAGCAAGAGTGTATTGGGTCAAGTCATTGGTTCCAAGACTTACAAAGTCAATACCTTCTGCAATGTATTCATCAATCAAGATTGCAGCTGCAGGAATTTCAACCATCATACCAAATTCAATATCAATGTGTGGTCTGAGACCTACCTCTTCACATAAAGCCTTGGCTTTTCTAAGTTCGGATGGGTGTTGTGACAATGGAATCATGATTCCAATATTTGTGTAACCCTTATCATGAAGCTTCTTGATTGCCTTAAATTCAGCCTTCAGGATTTCAGGTTCATCCAATTCTCTTCTAATACCTCTCCAACCTAACATAGGGTTGTGTTCTCTAGGTTCGTTTTCTCCACCTTCGAGAGTGATGAATTCATCTGTTGGAGCATCAAGAGTTCTGTACCATACAGGTTTTGGATAAAACTCGTCAGCAACCTTTAAAACATTTTCAGCAATTACATCTACAAGCTTGTCCTCTTCACCATCAAGGATGAATTTTTTAGGGTGAATACCTGTAGATAACATCATATGTTCGGTTCTGAGTAAACCTACACCATCTGCACCAGTTGCTGCAGCCTTAGGAGCAGCTTCTGCCATACTTACATTAGCCTTAACTTCAGTTACGGTAATCAAAGGAGTTGCTGAAACTTGAACTGCACCGGAAGCAGCCTCATTTTCCTCTTCACCTTTAATGATTCCCTTATAAACCAAACCTTTTTTACCGTCAGCTGTAACTTCCTGGTTTTCTTTTAAGGCAGTAGTTGCGTCTCCAGTACCTACAACACAAGGAATTCCTAATTCTCTTGAAATAATAGCTGCGTGACAGGTTACTCCACCTTCATCGGTTACAATACCGTTTGCCCTTTTCATTGCAGGCACCATATCAGGAGTGGTCATTGTGGTAACCATTACGTCACCGTTTTGTACCTTGTCAAGTTCATCCAAGTTCAAGATAACCTTTACAGTACCGGAAGCTAAACCTGGACTTGCACCTAAACCTTTGATTAAAACTTCCAAGTCAACTTCGCCCTCATCTTCCTCTTTCTTCTCTGCATCACCTAAGGTGGTGATAGGTCTGGATTGCAATAAGAATAATTCGCCGTTTTGGAAAGCCCATTCAGTATCTTGAGGTTTTCCATAGTTTCCTTCAATTCTTTTAGCCATTTCAACTAATTTTTCCAAATCTTCATCAGATAAAACTCTGGCCTTTCTCATGTCTTCAGGGACTTCCTCTTGGATGGAAGTTCCGTTTTCATCATTTACAAACCAGGTTTTCTTATCACTGATAACAACACTTAAAACCTCATTGGTTTCCTTGTCAACACTGTAATTGTCAGGAGTTACGGTTCCGCTGACTACAGATTCACCAAGTCCCCAAGACCCTTCAATCAAAGCAATGTTTTCACCGGTAGATGGGTTTACAGTAAACATTACTCCTGCCTTTTCCGCATCAACCATTTGTTGAACTACAACTGCAATATATACTTGAGAGTGTTCAAAGTTATTTTCTTCACGGTAGAAGATTGCTCTTGCCTCAAATAATGAAGCCCAACATTTTCTTACATATTCAATTACATTGTCAATACCTTGAACGTGTAAGAAAGTATCTTGCTGACCTGCAAATGATGCTTCAGGTAAGTCTTCAGCAGTTGCAGATGAACGGATAGCCACATCAGCCTCTTCAACACCCACTCTTTGAGACAATTGATTATATGCTTCAATAATCAAGGTAGAAATATCATCAGGAATAGGAGTTTGGATAATGATTGATTTAATGTCTTCAGCAGCTTCTTGAAGTTCCTTAGTGTTGTTGATATCAATTTGATCTATAATATCCATAACACGATTAAAAATTCCAGTATCCCTCATGAACTTATCATAAGTTTCAGAGGTTACAACAAATCCTGGAGGAACAGGAATGCCTGCTTGAGTTAATTCACCTAAATTAGCACCTTTTCCACCAGCAATACCAATGTCATCTTTACTTAAATCTTCAAACTTTGTAACATACATAGTTTTTCTCCTTAAATAACCATTTTTATTATTTCCCATTAATTAAATGACAATAATGTTTGGATATTAAAAAAAAGTCCAATAAATTAAAAAAAATAAAAATTAATTGAAATTGAATTTAGAATTAAAGAATTACAGCCCAAATATTTAATTTAGAATTAAAAGATCAATGATGAAAAATTTAATTTAAAATTAAAAAATCAATGATGAAATATTTAATTTAGAATTAAAAGATCAGTGCTGAAATATTTAATTTAAAATCAAATAGAATTGAATTCAATCAGTCTATTTAAGTAATTCTTCACCTTTTTCCACAACGATTCTGCAGGAAACAGGCAATTTCATAGATGCTCTTTTTAAAGCAACTTTAGCGTCTTCAAAGTTTTTAGGGTTTACATCAATGGATACAACTTTTTGATTAGTTTTTACAAGTGCCTCTACACTGATAGCTTTACCGAAAGCGTTTCTCATACCACTTTGTACCCTGTCCGCACCTGCTCCGGTTGCCATAGGATTTTCTCTTACGATGTTGTGAGGGTATACTCTTAATTTTAAGTGGTAACCTAATCTACCAGCAGCTCTTTGCATGTATCTGTTAGAAGCAATACGAGCAGCTTCTAATGCATTATGTCTAATTTGAGCCGGTTTTTTAACAGCTAAAGATACTCTTACTGGGAAATCTTCTGATAAATTACCCATATCATATTGAACAATTCTTGAGTTTGGTATTTTTCTAATATATTCTCTTCTTGAATAAGCACGAACCATTAATAGTCCTCCATATAATAGTAATTGAATAACTTAAAATTTCTCTTTTTATTTTTATGCCTATTTAAGTTATTCCCAATCAACATTAAGTTGAAACAAATAAGTTCTATCAGTACATGATAAAAATAACAGCTTAGATTGGCATGACCCCATATTAAGACAATATAATCTATAATTTATATTCTTACTATCACGCCAAGAGCCATATAAATTTGATAAAAATTAATAATAGCAAGATTCATCAAAAAATTGATCTCTTATATTTCATATTATTAATAATATATTAAGTTAGATAGAATAACATTATTTATTTTTTTAAACATTAATAAATGTTAGCATTTTTATGAAATAATGATGACAAAATTTTAATATTTTCATAAAAAATCTAAAAAATTTAAAGAGTGATGAAAAATGAAAAACAATGCACTATTGAAAAACCTGTCCATTACCTCCAACCATCTGAAGGAACCAGAAATCATAGGTTTATTCACTGGAAAAATACGCAAGATACTTTGAAATGGAACTTGACGAACTTTAAAGGCAAGCACCAAGTTTGCAGGTGATGCATACTAGACTGCAAAAACTAGAAGTTCAAAAATTATAATAAAATAGCTTAATATGCTATTTTACATTTTTTCTTTTTTTTAAGAGTGAATTAATTTAATTCAAACAGTTTTATTTCTTCGAATTTTTCAAAAAACTTATCTAGAGATACAACATGATCCAAATCAAAGTGTCTAGTAATTACTATGCTTGAACAGTCAATATAACTTGCTTTATAAGTATTGGAATTGTATTTTTTGAATATTGAGAACACCCTGTCATTGTATCTTTCTATGTCGTGTTCGTTGAGTATTGTGAAGTTATCCACAAGAAAGTAGTATGCCTTTTTTGTAATTTCGATACTTTTGGTTCTCATCATTATTACGGTTATAACTTCCTCCACTATTCCATGGCTTATAAAGCATTCGTTTTCAAGAAGTATGTTTTTATTTTTAAGGATTACATCACGGTTGGTGTCATTTCTTTTAAATATCGGTATGATGAATGATGTGTCAAAAAACAGTTTAGCCATTGTAGATCAACTCGTCTGTGTCCCAGTCTTCACCGTCATCATCTATCATTCCAATTACATCATCCAAAGTTACCTTCTGTCTTGGTGTCAGTATGATTTCACCATCTTGTATATCCCATTCAAATATTGTGTTTTCATCTATAGGGAACTCCTTGAATTCCTCTTTTATTATTTTCGGCAAATGTAGTTCATCATTGCCGTATAATTTACTGCTTGCTAAACTCATACAAAATCACATCAAATAAAATTAATATGATTATTAATATTTATTCTGAATAATATATATTTATCGGAAAAAATTGTATTTTAAAAAAAAATGATACCGCAAATTTAATTAACAATATTAAATTAACTTATGAGATAAAACCTTTTGAAAATAAAAAAAATAAATTAAATAAAATAAATAAATTAAATAAAATAAATAAAACAAACTAAAATAAACTAAAATAAACTAAAATAAACTAAAGTAAAGTAAAGGAAATAAATAAAAAAATAAATTAATAAAACAAATAAAATAAAAACATGAATAACAAAAATAAACTAAAATTTCCTAAAAAGTGCATTAATTAATCATAATTCAAAGGGGCTAAAAATGAAAATAAAATCTAATATGAAACTAAAATACAAAGATCCGGAATCTGCTGAAATCATATACAAATCATTGGAAATTGACAATAAGGGATTTTTAGAATCTGAATTAAAAGAAGATGAAATTGAGTTTAAAATTGAAAATGATAAACTTGGAAGCTTTTTAAAAACTGCAGACGATTTAATATCAAATGAAATATTAGCAGAGAATATATTAAAAGGTCAAAATGAAAATAAAGAATCCTGAAAAACTTTTTAAAAAAATAAAATAATTTAATAGTTTTATTCAATAAAAACTATCTCATAAACAACAAAATAAGATAAATT
>NZ_CALCYR010000147.1 GCF_937906425.1 uncultured Methanobrevibacter sp.
TTTAGATTAATTTTCATTATTTTTTTTAACTTTTAATTTTTTTTAGATTAATTTTCATTATTTTTTTAATTTTAATTTTTTACCTAATTTTTATTATTTTCTTAAATTTAAACATTTTAAAATTTTATTTGTCTTGATTTAGTTTATTCTTATTATTTTTATTCAGTTTTTTACATTTTAAATCTCTTTTTTAATTTTAAATGATTTAGTTAAGTTTAAATAATATTAGGAATATAAATTTCTATAGACTTAAGACTCTTAAGTCTTATATTAGGTGATATAATGTCAGATAAAGAACAAACTATTCAAGTATTACAAGCAATTGTCACAGGTTTAACCTCAAATTCAATTGGTCACAGAATTCAATCTAAAATTTTTGCAGATTTAGGTTTCCAATCCTTAGGAGATAAATACGCAAATCATGCTGATGAGGAAATGGGCTTTGTAGAACAATTCATGGACCGTATTCTTGATTTAGGCGGGGAACTCAAACAAGAAGCACAAGAAGAAAAACCAATCTACAAGGATATCATTGAATTCATTGAAGCTGATTATCAAGTTTCAGTTGAAGGAATCGGATTTATTAACCAAATCATTGAATCCGGAATCTTAGACTCCACAACTCTTGACTTAATGAAAGTTTATCTTAAGGACGAAGAAGAGGACATGTACTGGAGCGAACAACAACTTGATTTATGTAAAATGATTGGAAAACAAAATTACTTGACCCAATTGTTAATCAATGATCAAACTGCTGAATAAGCAATAAAAGATTTTTTTAATTAAATCTTTTTACTTTTTTTCTTTTAATTTTAAATAGATTTTGTATTTTATTAATGATTTTTAACTATTTTTAAGCTTTTTTTAAACTATTGTATAATTTTTAATTATTATGATTTTTTTAAGCTTTTTTTTTAAACTATTGTATAATTTAATCATAATGATTTTTTTAAGCTTTTTTAAACAATTGTATAGTTTTCAATCATTATGATTTTTTTAAGCTTTTTTAAAATTTTTTTCAAAGTAAAAGTTTATAAACATTGAAAAATAAAATATATATGGTCAATGAACTATTAATTTTAATTAATTTTTTTATAAAAATTTAGGTTTTTTCAATGAAAAATTTTTAATAATTCTATTAAAATTTAATTTCATGATTACAATTTTATTTAAAGGTCTATTTGCCGATTATAGATTTTTAATAAGTTAAACTTTTTAAAAACAAAGATTTATTAGATATTATTTAAAAGGAGAATTTTAATGACTTGTAGTATATTAGTTGGAGGAGCTTGGGGAGATGAAGGTAAAGGTAAATGTATTACTTACCTTTGTGATAAGGACAAGCCGGATATTGTTGCTCGTGCAGGAGTAGGCCCTAATGCAGGACATTCTGTTGAATTCAATGGAGAAAAATACGGTTTAAGACTTGTCCCATCTGGTTTTGTTCAAACTGAAGCTAAATTGCTTATTGGTGCTGGTGTTTTGGTTGACCCTGAAGTTTTCATGCATGAATTAGACTATTTAAGCAAATATAATGTTGCAGAAAGAACTTATGTTGATCCACGTTGTTCCATTATTGGTCCTGAACATAAGGAAAGGGATAAAAGTTCTGAACATTTGGCTAAAAAGATTGGCAGTACTGGATCCGGTTGCGGACCAGCTAATGCTGATAGGGTTTTAAGAACTGCTAAAAGAGCAGAGGACATTCCAGAACTTGCTGATTATTTAACTGATGTTTCCCTTGCAGCAAATGAAGCTTTGGAAAATGGTGAAGATGTTTTTATTGAAGGTTCTCAAGGTTTCGCTCTTTCATTATTCTATGGTACTTATCCTTTTGTAACCAGTAAGGACACTACTGCAAGTAGTTTTGCTGCTGATGTCGGTATCGGCCCTACCAAGGTTGATGAGGTCATTGATGTATTCAAGGCTTACATTACCCGTGTTGGTGAAGGTCCTTTTGCTACTGAAATGAGTCAAGAGGAAGCAGAAGCTTTAGGTATTGAAGAATATGGTGTTGTAACCGGCAGACGTAGAAGAGTAGGTACTTTTGACTTTGAACTTGCAAAGGAATCATGCAGAATCAATGGTGCTACTCAAATAGCTTTAACCTGTGTTGACAGATTATATCCTGACTGTGCCAGAACCCAAGACTTTGACGTTTTATCTGGAGAAACCAAACAGTTTATTGAACAGGTTGAACAGGAAACCGGTGTTCCAGTTACCATTATTTCAACTGGACCAGACTTAAAGGACACTATTGATTTAAGAAGTGAATTATTATAGTTTTTTAAATTCACTTTTATTTTACTTTTTTTACTTATTTTATCTTATTTTACTAATTTTATCTTATTTTTTATTATTTTTAATTATTTTTAGCTATTTTTAATTATTTTTACTTATTTTTAATTATTTTAGTTATTTTTACTTATTTTTAGTTATTTTTAATTATTTTTATTATTTTTAATTATTTTTAGCTATTTTTAATTTATTTTAACTTATTTTACTTTTTATTAGTTTTAGCTTGTTTTTTAACTTTTTTTCATTTTTTTCACTATTCTTTTTTCTTTGTTTTGCTTTTTCAATTTAATTTTCTATATTGTTTAATATTCTAATCTTTTTTTATACAAAATGTGTAAGTTTATAAATTTTTTCAAAACTTATATATATTTTTAAAATAATATATTTCATTATGAAAGATATTATTAATCCTAACGCAGAAGTTCCGGATGATCTTGTAGCTATGGCATTCTTTAGGAGTGTTAGGTGGGTTAATGGGGTTTATTGTCCTAAATGCAAATCATATAATATTAATAATAGAGGAATACAAGGTAGAACTCGTAGATACTCTTGTAAAGACTGTGGAACTAACTTTAATGATTTTTCAGGCACAATTTTTCATAAAAGTAAAATTCCTCTCAACATAATGTTATATATCCTGTTTAACTTGGATAAAAAAACCACAACTCAGTTGTCTGAAGAATTGGATTACAGCAGACAATGCATTTCCAGAATTTCTAAATTGTTTAGGGAAAAATTATTGAGCAATCCAGAATTCTTTGACTTGGATGAGAATTAAAAAATTTTTTATTTTTTTACCTGATTATACAGATTTTTATTTAATTAATTTAGAGCATATAATATCTTTTATCGATTGAAAAGTCTAATTTCTTTTTAAAAAAATCAGTTTTTTTAAGAGATTTCAAAGTTTTGTTTTAATAATTTAGAACATTTTTTCAGATGCTGATGTTAGCATATCAGTACAAAATTTTCTATTTTTGTAACTTTTACAGTTCATTTATGTTAGCATATTGGTGTGATTAACGATTGTTATAATACTGTTTAACTCTTTTAATATGGACTTTATTTTCTCATTTTATCTATTTTTGTTTCTATTTTCACTTATGCTTGATGCACGATTTTTGTTTATTTTATTATTGTCTTTAAATTTCTTTTTTTATGAAATAAATCAGTGTTATATTATTAGTTATTGTACTATTAAAGTTACAGTCCTTTATTTAATGAAAAGCATTATATATGGCATTTATACAATCTTTATATAAGTAATAAGTATTTTTAAAATATTGGCACTTCATTAATACTTTTTTGAAGTTATTGTTTTAAAAAAATTAGTTCTTATTATGATTTTTTATTGAATTGCAATTTCGTCCAAATTTGAATATTTTTCATTGATTGTAAAAAATTAAATAAATAGATTCTTTGATTTAATGAAACCATAAAACTCTTTTGAAGACTTTTCATTATTTTAAAAAATCTATTTATTAATTTATTTTATGATCAATTAATTTTCAGATTTTTTTATTTTAAAATCTTTTATTTGCTGGATTTAAAATGAATTAATTATTTTTCCAGATTTTTGGTTTTAATTAGGATTTTTTCTTAATTATTTTTCCAGATTTTTGGTTTTTAATTAATTTACATTTGTCTAGTTGTGTTTTGATTTTAAAAATGGTTTTTAGAAAATTGTTAATATTCAATAAGATATTTTTTAATATATTAGGTGAGTCTAATGGATAAAAAAATTATTGCAATTATTGCTATTATAATTGTAGCTATTATAGCTGTAGGTGCTTATTTTGCAACCGGTGACGGCTCCAGTGACAATGTTGTAAGAATCGGTCACTTACCTTCCGATCACGATACCGCACTTTTTGTTGCAGAGCAAAAGAAAATGTTTGAAGATCAAGGTCTTACTGTTGAACTTACTCAATTTAACAATGGTGGAGACTTAATGACTGCTATGGCAAGTGGAGATATTGATGTTGGTTACGCAGGAATCACTCCTGTAATGTCTTCCATTGAACAAGGAGTTCCTGTAAAAGTTGTATCCGGTGCTCAAATTGAAGGAAGCGCTATTGTTGCAGGTGCAAACTCTGGAATCAGTTCCATTGCAGACCTAAAAGGTAAAACCGTAGCAACTCCTGGTGAAGCATCCATCCAAAACATGCTCTTGACTTATGCATTAAAGGAAAATGGAGTAAGTACTGATGATGTTGAATTCACCACAATGAAAGCTGCTCAAATGACTGACGCTTTAAAAGCTGGTCAAATTGACGCTATGATTATTTGGGAACCATATTCCTCTATTGCTGTATCTAGCGGAGACGGTCAATTAGTTGCAAATACTTCTGAAATCTTACCTGGACACCCATGTTGTGTAGTTGTAGCAAGAGAAGATTATATTAATAATCATGCTGAAGCACTTCAAAAGGTATTGGAAGCACACGCTAACGCTACTGACTTCACTAATGAAAACCCAGCGGAAGCTGCAAAAATGTTACCTGAAGACATCGTACCAGATGCAGACTTACAAGCAGGCGTACTTGCAGACACTACTTTCGTATCCGGTTTAGACAGTGATTACAAACAAAAAGTAATGGACTTCATGAATATTGAAGTAGAATTAGGTCTTTTAAAAGAACCATTAACTGAAGACCAAATCTTTGCTGACGTATAGACAGTTCATTTTGAAAATAAAAGATCTTTCTTTTATTTTCTTTTTTTATTTTTAAAACCTTTTAGCTATTTTTAAACATTTTTGATTAATTTTAATTATTTTTTTTAAATCTTTTTTAAAAT
>NZ_CALCYR010000148.1 GCF_937906425.1 uncultured Methanobrevibacter sp.
TAAAATAAAAATTTATTAAATTAAAACTAAAAAAAGTGTAAAAAAATAAAATAAAGAAAATTAAAAGTTAAAAGAAAGAAAATTAGTTGAATTATTCTTCTGCTTCAACTTCCACTTCTTCTTCTACTTCTTCAGGTTCTTCAACTCTTTTTTCAAATTGGTCTACGAATTCAACTTTTTCATAGCCCATATTGTCCCAAATGTCTTTGGAAATTCTGAATCTGGCAAAAGTTACATCCATGTAGCTTTTTTGATCAAATCTGGTAATTTCATCCAATTTGATACTTACCTTATCGCCATCGATTTTAATTTCTGTTTTGTCTAAATCCATATTAGGGTAAGAGTAATGTAATTCAATCATGCTTTTGATTTTTTCTTCTTCCTCTTCAATGATTTCAGTAACAGTAACATCATATTCTAAGTTTTTACCGGCTAATTCGTGGTTGAAATCAACTTTTACTCTTCCACCGTTTACGGAAATGATTTTACCATTACCGTTTTCTGTAGAGATTTTCATGCCTCTTACAGGATTCATACCTTGTTTTTTGAATTCTTTCATTGGAATTAATTGAATTAAATTAGCATCTCTTTGACCAAAACCATTTTCTGGAGTAACAGATACATGTACAGATTCACCTTCTTCTGCACCAATAATAGCTTCATCAATTGCAGCTAATAAATGGTTTCCTCCAACAATAATAGGAATAGGACCATAAACTTTATCTTGAATTAAAATACCTGCTTCTTCAGCAACATCTTCTAAAGTAGTGTCAAAAATTTCTTCAGTTTCTTTTATTTTTCCAGTAAAATTTAATCTTACAAAATCACCATCTTGGATAGCCATAATAATTCTCCTATAATAAATTAATAATCTTAATTACATAATTTTCTAAAATAAAGCCTTTTATCCTATTAAAAGACATATAAACATCATTTTAACTTATAATCAAAAATTAAATAATAATTATAAGTTTTTTATGTAATTAATAATAAATATAATTGAAAAAATATGATAAATTTATTTGAATAAATTTAAAAATTAATTTTCAATAATTAATTATTTAATGTACCCATATTTATAATTTATTCTAATTTCAACTTTTGAAAAAAATAATCACAAATTAAAATTTAAAAAAAGAATAAAAATAAATTAAAAGAATAAAAATAAAATTAAAACTAAAAAAAGTGTAAAAAAATAGAATAAAAATAAATAATAAAAACTAAAAAAGAATAAAAATTAAATTAAAAATAAAAAATGAATAAAAATAAAAAAATAAAATAAAATTAAAAAGATCTTAATTCGATTTTATAAACAAAGGACCCCTTATTGGAAAAGACCTTTTGTCTAAATTCCTCCAAAGTCTTTTCGTCCTTATAATCCAAGACCCTAATTTTATAGGGATAATTATCAATGTATCTGGAAACCTGTTCTTGACTAACTTGAGTCTCCAAAATGCTCAATACACGATTTTTATAATGACTGCTGAATCCGTAAAATATGGATTCCTCAATTTCCCCAATTGATTCAAATTCCTTGTTTTCACGATTTTCAACAAACTGCCTTGCCAGTTTTTCATTGAAAAGATTTAAACTGGACAATTCTTCAAGGGACAATGAGTTTGAGGCCTTGATAATAGAATCAAAATCTCTTAAATCATGTAATGGAGCCCTATCTGAGTCCAATTCTCTTTTTAAAATTTCCAAACTTTCTTTTGGTAACATTGATTCAATATAATTCAAATTATTTTCCAAACATGCTTGACGAATTAAGGTTCCGCTTACACCTTCAATACGCGGAACAAATATAAATTTATCTTTAAAGTCAAAACCAATTCTTTTTAAGGATTTTGAAAATGAAACAATAACATAATTGTCCTCTTCAAGTTTTCCATTAAGCAGAACTTCCCTTGTATCCATATCCACAATCTTATATGGCTTTGGAGCAACTCCATGACCTAAAGAAATCCTATTTAGGATTTCATCATATCCTTCAAAGGGCCTGTAACCTCTAGGGATGAAATCAGTGTTTAAAGCCTGAAACATCTTAGCCAAGCATAATGAGTATTGGCCAGAGCCCATAACACCCATTGGAGGACCTTCCACCACTATATCTGCACCTACAGCAATAGCTATTTCAGCACGAACTTCCCGAGGCAAGATATAAGGCAAACCTCTGCCGCTTCTTTCAAAAAGACCTGGAACAATAGCAACAAAAAGACTATCCTGAATCTTGGACTTTGCAACTTTCATACAATGAAAATGACCATTGTGAAGTGGAGAGTATTCTGTAAAATCTGAAACCAAAGGTTTTAAATCAGAACCATCAGATTCCCCGGAAGATTTGTAAAATACAGAATCGGAATCCTGATTAAATTCATTATCTTCATCTGATTTGTTAAATTCATTTAAATTAGAATTATTTTTGATTTCATCGAAATCCTTGGCAAAAATCTTTTTATCTCTTTTTATAATATTACTTACAAAATCAATTGAAGGCATAATATATAATATTTTAATTAAAATTTATAAAATTTATTAAAAAAACGGAAAATATAACTAAAAACAGAAGATTTCAAAAATAAGAAATTATCAAAAATAAAAAATCAGGAATATCATTTTATTCCAATTGCTCAAAGTCTTCATCAGCATACTTTTCAATCCATAAACCAATTGCTTCCTTAATAGCCTTACTGTACCATTTGGGCTCAAATCTAAATTTTTGAGAAGCTAAACGTCTAAATTTATAATCCAAATCTTTATCTATAACAATTGTAACTCTTTTAAAATTATTTTCTTCAGAAGGCATCTTACTCACAACCTACTAATTTATAAATATTAAATCAAATTTTACTATATTAAACTATTTATTAAAAAAATAGAAAATTTATAGCTTTTTTAAGAATTAATATACTATATGATTTTTATTAATAAAAAGATTTTCTATAAAGCTTTAATTTATCAAAATAAGAAAAATTATGAAATATTGATTTAAAATAGAAATTAAAAAACAAAATAAGAAAATTTAAAAAAATGTGAAAATTTAAAAAAAAGTGTAAAAATTCAATGAAAAAATAAAAATAAAAAAATCCTATAAAAAGTAAAAAAAGTGAAAAAATTCAATGAAAAAAATAAAAATAAAAAAATCCTATAAAAGTTAAAAAAAGTGTAAAAATTCAATGAAAAAATAAAAATAAAAAAATCCTATAAAAGTTAAAAAAGTGTAAAAATTTAATTTGATTAAATTAAAAATAGGACTCATAAAAATAATAATGAGGAATAAAAGTATTCAAAATAAAGTAGAGCAAATTCATTTAAATGAAATAAAAAACTAATTTTAAAAAAAGTAATTGCATTATGGGGGTATACGTGATAAAAAATTGATAAATTTAAAAATTTTAAAAAAAATATAAATAAAAAATATAAGTAAAAACAGTGAAAAAG
>NZ_CALCYR010000149.1 GCF_937906425.1 uncultured Methanobrevibacter sp.
TTTATTTTCAATTAATTTATTTTTAAATAGTTTATTTTTAATTTATTAATTTTTAATTAATTTATTTTCAATTAATTTATTTTTAAATAGTTTATTTTTAATTTATTAATTTTTACTTAATTTATTTCAATAATTGATTTTAAAAAAATTTTTTATTGGTTCTTTTTAGGCGATTTGATGGAAGACTTTAAAAAACTGGATTTGGATTTTATTTCAAATGATACTGGAGGATTTATTTCTGCCAACAAGAATATTTTTAAGCATATTGATTTGAGTGATAATGCTAAATTCATTCTTGCTGAAGCAGTTAAGGGAACTCCAATTATAAAGCTTGGAAATAATTATCCAAAGATTATGATTGTTTCAGGAATTCATGGAAATGAATTGGCTCCTCAGATTGCCAGCTTAAAGCTAATAGATCAACTTCATGATTTGGATTTAGTTGGAACCATTTATATTATTCCATTTGCCTGTCCAAAGGCTACAATGAACAATTCACGTTTTTTTGATGGAGAAGATTTAAACAGAACTTCCCATAAGGAAGGTTCCATAGGTAACTTGATTTTGAAAAAGGCGAAAGAATTGGATGTTAGTGCAATTGGAGACTTCCATTCTTCTGCTCCAAATTCCAATCCAGGTAAGGAAGGAGTTTTTTCAACTAAGGTTCCTACCATTGAAAGTTTTAATATTGCAGGATTCATTTCAAGAACAGTAGGTTCTGACATGATTGTTTATCACAAGGCTGCAATTCCATTTAAGGGAGCTTTGGAAGATGAATCAAACCTTATTGGAATTCCATCTATTACTTGTGAAGTTTTATCAGCTATTGGTTATGCTAATGAAAAGATTTGTAATAGATCAATTTCTCAAATGAAGGCTTTTGTTCAATACTTTGGATTATTCGATAGATATATGGATTAATTAGTATATTTGATTTTTTTAACATTTTTTAACTTTTTTTAACTTTTTTTAACATTTTTTAACTTTTTTTAACCTTTTTTTAACCTTTTTTATACTTTTTAGCCTTTTGTACTTTTTTTAGACTTTTTTTAACTTTTTCAAATATAATTTAATCCTTTTATTTTTTTTAAATTATTCAATGGATTATTTTAAAAATTAATTTTATTTTTCTTTAAAATTTTTTATATTTTTAAATTTTAAAAATTAATTTTATTTTTCTTTAAAAATAGTTTGATATATTAAAATGCTATTATTAGTTTTCAAATGCTCTCATTTAGTTTATATTATACAGAATTCAATAGTATTTTAAGGAATTAATCTTTAATTTTTAGAATTTTTAAATTATTTTACAAATATTTCAGTATTTTTCCAAAATTCTTTTAAAAAAGTCTTTAGTATTTTTCCAAAATTCTTTTAAAAATTTCTTTTAGATTTTTCCAAAATTCTTTTAAAATTAATAATTTTCAATTGGGGGAATTAATATTTCTTCTTATAAAGGACATACCATTTTTGCTTTTATTTTATCATTGTTGATGTTTTTTGAGCCTTTTTCTATTGCATTAGCTGTAATTGGTGCAAACATCCCTGATTTTGATCATGAATTTAAACAGAATCAGGTTCTTTTAATAATTGCAATTGGTTTAATTATTTCTATTTTCCTTTATATTCTTCATTTGCCAGTATACTTTAGTTTATTATTGATTTTACTTGGAATAATATTTTTATTGTCTTCTCACAGAGGATTCACTCATTCCATTTTAGGAATGATTTCCATAGCTATTTCAATATTTTTAATTGTTTATTTTGGAATGGATTTGTCTAATTATTTTAATCTTAATTATTCTATTAATTTAAGTTTAATTCCTTTAAATTATCTTATTTTAACTTTAATTCTAATATTTTTAGCTTCATTATTTTTAAATAGGAAATTGGCATTGGTTTTTATTGTTATGATGAGCATATTCTTGCTTAGTGTTTATTTTGATTTTATTCCAGTCTATAAAATAAATGTCATTCAATTGGTATTTTCCATTTTTCTGGGATTGTTTTCCCATATGATTTTGGATTCCTTTACTCCAAGTGGAATTAGGCCATTTATTCCATTTTCACAAGATAAATATTTTAAAAAGTTTGGAATTTGTATATTTTTAATTATTTTGGCAGCTTATGGAGTTTTGTTTTTTGACAAGTTGATTTTTTTTCAAGGATATTTCTTGAATCTTTTTAGTATTTGATTTTTAATAATTTTTTATTAGATTTTTAGTATTTGATTTTTAATAATTTTTTATTAGATTTTTAGCATTTGATTTTTAATGATTATTTTTCTAATTTTAGTCATGATTTTTTATTAAATTTTTAAGTATTTTTATTAAATTTTTTCCTAATTTGTATGATTTTTATACATTAATATTAGTAATTTTTTTATTTTCATATTTTTTAGGAAAAGATTTATAATAAATA
The DNA here is from genome assembly GCF_937906425.1 of uncultured Methanobrevibacter sp. Taxonomy (GTDB): domain Archaea; phylum Methanobacteriota; class Methanobacteria; order Methanobacteriales; family Methanobacteriaceae; genus Methanobrevibacter. Next base: position 2,422 of record NZ_CALCYR010000149.1, read on the forward strand.
ATCATGATAAATAATATTGTTTATAATTATATAGTCTATATTAATTATTAAAGGAATAGTTTTATTGAAATCGAATTGTCATAATTTGTAATGATTTGTAATTTTTTGATTACTTTTTGCATTGATTTTTTTATAGGTTTTTTTAATATTTTTTTAAATTTCCTTATGAAAAATGGCTTGATTTTTTTATGCAATTTCCTTGTTTTTTATAATTATAATTTTTAACAGTTAATTAACTATTAAATGTTGATTTTAATTTAAAACATTATGGGGTTATTTTAATGTTTTTAAGTAGAATTTATTATGCAATTGCTTATTTAGTGGTTCTTATTTTGGAGATTATAAAATCCACTATAGATATGGCATTAAGGGTCTTTAAGGGTAATGGTTTTGATCCTATTGTCATAGATATTGACACTGATTTGACTAGGCCTATCTCTCAAACTATTTTAGCTAACAGTATAACTTTAACTCCTGGAACTTTATCTGTGGATTTAGACAGCGAAAATCAAGTTATTAAAGTTGCAGTAATTGCTCCAAGAGATGTTAAAGATATTATTCCTTTTGAACCTTATATAAAGGGAATGCTTGAATAATTTTCTTTTTTAAATTTTAGCATTTTTTAAAATTCGGAATAAAAGACTGTTAATTTATTTTTTACTATTGAATAAGCAATTAAATTATTGTTGTTTAATTTTAATTTCTGAGCGAATTATTTATTGAATTTTAAGGTTTATTTGTTGATAAATTCTTTTAGGATTTTATTATTGGTTAAATTCAAATCACAGTTTTCATTATTTTGTTTTATTGATGTAAAATTCTAATTGATGTTACGATTATTTAATGATAAAATTCAATTTTGGTATTATAATATAAGAAAGTGGTTATAATGGAACTTATATTGATTTCTGAATGTTTTTTAATTATTGCATTGGTTCTATTCTTATTTGCAGCAATGAGGATTATAACATATGACAGTACTGCAATGGGGCTTATAGGTTCTTCTTCATTGACTTTGGCAATAACCTTGGTTCTTGTACTGGTAGGTACAATCAATGGTATTGGCTTCTTTAAGGATGTGGCTTTAGCTTTGCTCCTCTTAGGTATTGTTGGAACAATAGCTTATGCAGTTATTTTAAGGAGGGGTTAAATGTTTGCAATTGAAGGTTTAACCTTGATTCCTATAATCCAATCTATCTTATTAATCATTTCTGCACTTATAATCATTATTGCAGTTGTAGGTGTTTTAAAGATTGATGCAGACTTGCCTAATGTCGTTTATGGTAGAATCCATATATTAGGTATGGTTGATATTGCAGGTATCATAGCATTTATTGCATTGGAGCAGTACCTTTTTGCTTTAATCTATCTTTTATTGGCTCCTCTTCTTGCTCATGCAATGGCTAATGCATATTATCATAAGGAAGACATGTATAATAATCCAGTTCTAAATCCTGAGATTGAGTCTGATGCTTTGGATGGTGAATTGGATAATCAAAAAGAAGAAGATGGTGTAGCAGGAATTTCTGCAGATGAAGAAACTGTTTCTGCAAATGCGGATGTGGCTGGTGAAGATGATTTTGTTTCTGCAAATGCAGAAGATAAAGAAGAATCAGATTCTAAATCTTTAAATGAAAAAGAATCAGATTCTAAAAATGATGGGGTGTAGGTGACAATAATGATTGAATATGTATTAATTATTATTGCAGTTGTCAGTGCGGTAATTGCACTTTTACAAAATGACTTGCTTAAGGCCGCTATTTTGACAGGTATTTCAGGCTTTTGTGTAGCATTCCTATTTGAAGTTTTACTTGCACCTGATGTTGCCTTGACTCAGGCTATTGTAGAAGGGGCTATTGTACCGGTATTCATAGCTTTGGCTGTTTACAAGACTAGAAGAAATGAGGGGGATGCATAGATGATAATGGATATTCAAATGGCTTCCTTATTTGCTTCCGGTGCATTAATAGTTATCGGACTTTTTGCAGCTATATTTATTGACAATATTATTAAGAAAATCATAGGTATTGCCTTTATTGAGGAAGGTGTAAACCTATTCATTATCTGTCTGGGTTACAAGGCAGGAGGGGTTGTTCCTATCTACTTGCCGGGAATGACTGCTGATTGGTTTGCAAGCAATTCCGCATATCCCCTTCCACAGGCTTTGGTATTGACAAGTATTGTAATCGGTGCAAGTACATTGGCTGTTATGTTGGCATTGGCAATGGTCCTTTATAGAAAACATGGATCATTAAGCACTAAAGAAATATTGGGGGATAAAGAATGAATTACCTAATTCCATTGATGGTTATCATACCAATTCTGGCTGCATTGATTGTAAATATCTCTGGTGAACGTGACAAGATAACAAGGGCAATTTCCCTTATTTGCGCAATTGTCATTCCAATCATAGCAATTCTTGCTGCTGCAGGCATTCAATACTTTGGAGGACATGACCCTAGCTTGATTTTAAGTTCTCTTCCTTCAAATTTAGTGGGCACCCTTGTTGCTAGCTACAATACAGGAATAGTCTATATATTCGGCAATTTTGAAAAAATATTTATTTTCCTAATGGGGCTTCTTGTATTCCTTGCAATATTTACCTATTTCAGCGAGAAGGATGAAGTTTCATCCCCATACCTCTATCTTATATTTATGGGATTGGCTTCTGTTACAGCATTGATATTGTCAAATGATATTTTCAACATGTATGTTTTCTTTGAAATCACTGCCTTGACACAGGTAGGTATTATTGTTGCAAGCAGCACTGAGGATAATTATGAAATAGCTCTTAAATACCTTATTTTAGGTTCCATTGGAGGGCCTATGCTACTTTTAGGTATTGGATTCATTCTTGGAACAGTCGGTTCTGTAAACCTTGCTGACATTAGCTATGCAATAAGCAATAATTTCGTAGATCCTTATGCTCCTAGCTTGGTAATCGGCTTTGCATTAATATTGTTCGGATGGTTATATGCTTCAGGTTTGCCTCCATTCCATACAATAAAGTCTGCAGTTTACAGTAAGGCAAGACCTAATGGAGCTGCAGTATTGCAGGGATTCTCAGTTCTTTGCATGATAGCATTCGCTATTGCAATGTATAGGATATTTGCATATATGCCTCATTTCAACACTGCAATCATTCTATTTGCAGTTTTAGCCATGGTATTGTCTGTTGCAATGGCTGCAATGGAAATTGACTTTAGAAGAATGATTGCATTCCTGGCTGTTGGCGAACTTGGTTTCATTGCATTAGGTTTTGGTATTGGAACCCAAGAATCAATTGCAGCTGCACTTTTCCAGGCAACAAATGAGATGCTGATTACAGCATTGCTCTTAATAGCATTCGGTTCAGTCTATTACCTTACACACACTTCAGATACACGTAAGTTAGGTGGATTGATTGCTGTGGACTCAAAAATGGCAATCATGGTATTGTTAGGCGGTTTTGCACTTGCAGGTGTTCCTCCATTCAACGGTTTCCAAAGTAAATTAATGCTTGTTCAGGCTGCTTTGGATGCAGGATACTCAGAGCTTGCACTTCTTGCAATCATTGTAAGTGTAGTCATATTCTTTACCTTTGTAAAGGCTTTCCATACTGTCTACTTGCAGCCTAAACCAAATGATTTGAAATTTGTTCACGAGAAGATACCTAAGGCTACAGTATTCTCAGTTGCGGTTCTTCTCTTGCTTTGTTTGATTTTAGGTATTTTCCCAAATATTGTAACCGATGTATTTATTCCTTTTGCAGGGGGTCTGCTTTAATGTTTAAAATTAATTTTAATTTTATTTGTGGAGGTTTGATTTAGATGGCTTTTTATCAGGTATTTCTAGATTCAGTCAAGGGTTTAAGGTCAAGATTATCTAAGGATCCTACCACAATGAATAATGTTTCAGGAGCATTGGCTGCAGAATTCCTGATTTTCGTTTCCGTGATTCTTGCAGCATTATTCCTAAGACATTTAAGCCTTATTGTTTCAATAATTATTGTTGTATTGGTTGGAATCTTGGCAGTTACAAATATGCCTTTAGCTTCCAAGCTAAAGATAGAACAAAGTGATTCCCTAATCAAGATGAGTTTTTACATACTCATTTGTCTTGGTGTACTGGTTTCATTGCTCTATTGGGGGTTAAAATATGGATGATAAGATGGATAGCTTAAGATTTGCCATAATGGTGGTTGCAACTGTGCTCTTTTCCGCAAGTCTATTCGATGCACTTTATGGATTTAAGAATTTGATAAATCCCGGAATCAGTTTAATCTACAATGCAATCGGAACTCAAATAGCTCCCAATATGGTTACACTTGTTGTATTTGATTGGAGAGGTTTTGATACATTAGGCGAGTCCTTAATATTGGTTACTGCAGTTCTTGTAGTATTGCTTATCTTTGGAAAAGGTAAGATTTTTGATAAGGATATTAATGCTCAAATAAAGGAATCAGATGAGAATTCAAATGAGGGAGGCAAATAAATGGCGGAAGATAAGAATTCAATAAACCAGTCCAAAAAGACTCCTAATTGGAATTCTACTGAAAGCAGTCCTATTCTTAAGATTATGACATTGCCTGTTGCAATTGTCATGATTGCTCTTGGAATAATGACCATATTGGGAGGTCATATAACTCCTGGTGGAGGTTTCCAAGGCGGAGCAATGATTGCAGGTGCCATAATCTTTTCCATCATGGTTTATGGAATTGATGATTCTCCACTGAAACTATCTCATGGTTTCATTTCTACAATGGAGGCTATCGGTGCTTTGGCTTATGTCTGTCTTGGTTTAATAGGTCTGTTTTTAACAGGTTCATTTTTATATAATATTGGTGCAAATTTCTATGGCATTGTTCCTCAAGCCATTTCTGCAATTTTCCATTATCCTGACGTTACAAATGCAGGAATTGTACCTTACTTAAATATTGCAGTGGGATTAAAGGTATTTGTAGGTTTAAGTGCTGTGGTTATTGCATTTTCACAATTTAAGAAATTAGGAGATGAGGAATAATGGCGGCTATAGCTAATATTGTTTTAGGTCCGGTTATAGTTGGATTAATATTCGGCTTTGTTGTAGGCACTAGAATCCATATGAAATTGGAGAATAGCTTTAAGTTTACTGCAGGTGCCATTATTGCTCTTGTTGTTGGTGCTGTTTTAATGGCATGGAATTTAGGTCAGTATCCTACCTATAACGATTTGCCAATCGCTACCACATTCTTGGCAGCTATAATTGGTATTCTCTTAGGTAGTGCTTTACTTGGAGGGCATGCAAAGGGAGATCACTAAGAATCTCCCGATAATAATGTATTGCTAAGGAGAAAAATCATGTTTTTAACAATGAAAAAGTGTGATGGGCAAGGAGATTGTATAAAAAGTTGTCCTAGTGAAGCTATACGTTATGTTGATAACAAGGCTTTCAGCTGTATGTGTTGTGGAGCATGCTATGAAGCTTGTCCAAATCATGCTATATTTAAAAATAAATATGGAGGGTATGTTGTAGATAGGGCAAAATGTAATGGATGCGGCGTTTGCCAGTTCACTTGTCCTATTGACAGTATTCATCTTGAAAAGGGTATTGTTAAAGGTATCTGTTCACGCTGTGGAGTGTGTGAGGATGTCTGTAGCAATCATGCAAGGGTGGATACATTTAATTTGCTTGCAGATAAACAGCAAGTCATGCTTAACTCATTTAAAAGGGTTGCTGCAACTATCGGTTCCGGTGCAGGAGTAAAGAGAATCGATGCAATGAACATTCCTTCAAAAACTGAAAAGACTGCAGAAAGAATCTGTGTAAACACAGACTCAGACAAATGTGTCCTATGTGGAAGATGCAGTTACTATTGTCCAACAGAGGCAATTGAAATCGAGCTTGACAGGGAAGGCGTATGTACCTCTTGCAGATTATGTGATGATGTGTGTCCAACAGGGGCAATTAGTGAAGGGGTAGTTGATTCAAGTAAATGCGCCCTTTGTTTGGCTTGTGTAAACAATTGTATAAACAATGCCCTTTCTGTTAAGGACTTTAAGGTCGTATCCAATAAGACAGAGTCTGCAGATGGTGTTATTGTAAGTTGTCTTAATTGTGGATTGTGTGTAGAGACTTTTAATGATGTTTCACTTAGAAAATCTGCATCTGCTTTGAGATACGATCCATACTTGGATGAGGACTCTTATGAAAACAGGCAAAAACGTTTGAATGCAATTGATAATTGTCCTGTTTCCACATTGAACGAAACCTATATATTCTCACTTCAGGAACCTAAGCTTTACACATTGAAGGAGGATTCCTCAAAATTGAATGGTCTTTGTGTTTCCTGCGGTAAATGTATACAGGTCTGTGATGTTCATAATGCAAGATCCTTTGAAACAATCTCATGGAATGGTGAGGTCAGTGATGACTGTATTTCATGCGGAATCTGTGCTGAACTATGTCCTAAGGAAGCTATCAGCCTTAAGAAGGGAAGCATTTCAGTTGATTTGGATAGCTGCATCATGTGTGAAACATGTGCAATTCACTGTCCTAAGGATGCAATTCCTAAATCCACAAATGTCAAGTGGGAAATATCAGGCGGATTTAACTACATTGATGAAAACCTTTGTGTAAAATGTGGATTGTGTAAGGATATCTGTCCAGAGGATGCAATCTATACAGAGGAGATTTCCGGTGATGAGATAAATATGGGAACTCGAAACAGGAAGCTTCGCTTTGTTGTGGATGATGATAAGTGTATCTATTGTGGAGCATGTAAGAATATCTGTCCTTCAAAATCATTCATATTTGAAAGGGAATTTGAAGAGGTCACTTTCAAGTCCCTAAAAAGTGATGATGATCCTAAGTTAAATGCCGATTCTTCTGCTGAAGACTTGAAATTGGATGAGGGGGCTAAATAGGAGTTTGATATTATGAAAGATATATTGAAGATAATGCTTGGTGGAGCTTATATAAACTTTAAGAGAATTCTTTTTGCTTCAGATAGGGCAACAGATATGGAACTCCGCAATGCCATTCTTACAGGAACTGTGGAGCCTGAAAAGAAGGTTGATGAAAAGGCATGTGTCGGTTGTGGAGGCTGTGCCAATGTTTGTCCAACAGGTGCAATTACAATGAAGCCTTTGCAGAATCCTATAAAAATCAGGGAAGGATGGGTTAAAACAGAAGTTCCTGAATTGGACAGCTTGAAATGTGTTGTATGTTATTGGTGTCACGACTTCTGTCCGATATATTCATTCTATGAACATGCAGGTACTATTCATCCAAATGCTGTAGGGGAAATTGAGACTGATACAAGTGAGCTGTTGGCAGAGCCTATCAAGATTTCCCAAGATAAGATTGCCTTCATTTCACAATACCTGTCTGACAGGTCTTTAATTTCACATGATGTTGTGGATAATATTGGTGAGGAAATTCTGGATGATGTTACAGGTTCAAAATTGGATGGTATAGAGAAGATAGTTAATCTTAAAGATAAAGTTTCTGATAATGAGGGAGGTGATTAATTGAGTCTTAAATCACATGCAAGATCAAAAGCCATTCATATCATGCTTGTTTATACCGGCGGTTGTAATGGTTGTGATATTGAGATTGTAAATGCAGTTTTATCACCTAAATTTGATATGGAACAATATGGTGTATTCTTAACATGGAATCCTCGTGAAGCGGATATTCTTGTTGTTACAGGTCCGGTTACCTATGACAATAGGAAACCATTGGAAGACATTTATAATGCAATTCCTGATCCTAAGCTTGTTGTTGCAGCAGGTTCATGCGCAATAATGGGAGGGGTTTACAAGAACTGTTTCGGTGACATTCCTTCTGAAGAGATTGAAGGACCTGTTGAGAATATTATTCCAGTTGATGCAAAGGTTCCTGGATGTGCTGTTAGGCCTCAAGACGTTTTGGCAGGGGTAGTTGCAGCTTTACCTCATTTATTAAATGCAGATTAGGTGTTTATTAATTTAAACTTTTATTCAGATAAAATTTAATTTAGTTTAATTTATTTTAAAACTGATTATTGTCATGTTTTATTTAAAATTATTTTAAATTTTATTTTGAATTTTATTTTGAATTTTATTTTGAATTTTATTTGAAATATTATTTATTAAATTTATTGTTTATTAAATTTCATTAAGGATGGGAGATAATGGAAGAAAAGAAAGCTAAAAAGCAGGAAATTATTGAAACAGAGATTCAAATGGGAACTGTTCACCCTGCTGCTTTAGAACCTTATAGGGTTAGATTTTTCGTGGAAGATGAAATCATCAAGGATGCGGAGATTACCATTGGGGTAAACCACCGTGGCATTGAACGTATCATGGAAGGTCTTCCTGTGGAAAAAGCTAATATGCTTACTGAAAAAGTCTGTGGAATCTGTTCCAATTCTCATGTATGGAATTCTGTAAGGACTGCAGAAAAAGGTCTTGGAATTGAAATTCCAGACAGGGCCCTTTATATTAGGGTCATTGTCGGAGAACTTGAAAGATTGCACAGTCATTTGCTTTATTTAGGTCACGGTTGTGAAACATTAGGTCATGAAACCTTCTCTATGAGAGCGTTTTTAATTAGGGAAACCATTATGGAACTTTTAGGAATGATTGGAGGAAATCGTGTTCAATATGGTTGTTCCATTATTGGTGGAGTAAGGCCTAGATGTGAATTGGATGATAATAGAATAAGAAGAATCCTGGATGGTTTGGATACTGTAGAAAAGAATGTTGCTGACTTTGCTGACAGATTTGTTCATGACTCAATTGTTTTGGCAAGGGTAAGCGGTACAGGTTACATTCCTCAGGAACAGGCTCTTAAATTAGCTGTTACAGGTCCTACCTTACGTGCTACCGGTGTTAAAAAGGATTTAAGAGAAACAATGTTTGAATATGATAACTTTGATTATGATATCATAACCCAAGATACCGGTGATGTAAAGGCTCAATTGTTGATGAGGGTTTTGGAAATATTTGAATCAATCAAAATTCTTCGTCAGGCTATCAGGGACTTGCCTGAAGGTAAGATTGCTGACAGGTCTTGGGAAATGGTTGACACAGACATTATTGAAAGTTATATTGAAGTTCCAAGGGGAACACTCTACCATTCCTATGCAATTGAGGATGGAAGGGTACGTCATTCAATTATTAGAACTCCTTCAATGAGTAATATTGGAGCAATGCAATACGCTTGCATTGACAATCACATTACAGACGGCCAATTATGTATTGTACAATGTGATCCATGTTTCACTTGTTCAGACAGAGCAATAGAGGTATTTGATACAAATAATAATAAATTGGATAAGTCTATTTTAGGTTCTAATATTCATTAAAATATTAGGGTAAATGCTTAAGTCTATTTTAGGTTCTAATATTCATTAAAATATTATATTAATTATGTTTATCAATTATTAATTATAAATGGGGAAAGGAAATGTCATATGAAACAATTGTAATTCCAGTTTTAAAAATAATTATTACACTAATAATCGCTTTATTCATCGGTGTTTTAATTCCTGGAATTGAAAGAAAATATGTTCATGCAAGGATTCAACGAAGGGTTGGACCTCCTGTTACAAGTTCTGGTTTGTGGGCTTCAATAAAATTCCTTTATAAGGAAAATATCGAACCTAACTCTCCGGCTCCAGGATTATATAAAGCAATGCCTATTCTTTGTTTTATAGTTGTTTTGGCTATATTTTTAGTTTTAATGCCTGATAACTATCAATTTATGGCACTTGCCAGTTTAATAGCTATTGTTGGATTCTTAAAGGTGGAAGAAATTGCTTATGTTATAATGGGTTCTTTATCAAAATCAGTTATGTCTTCAAATTTAAGGTTCCCAGATCATGCAAAAGGCGCAATAAGACAAGGACTTTTAAGTTCATCTCTTGAGGATATCAGTTCAAGCAGGTCTTTAAGAATGATTATATTCGGTTCATTCCCATTGTATTTGGCTTTATTCATACCTGCTGTATTAAGTAACAGTATTTATTTGGCAGATATTGTAGCATATCAACAAATTCACGGCCCTGTACTATTTACCTTGGCAGGTATGATTGGTGCAATCGTATTCTTTGTTGGTTATATGATTATATTGAATGAATATCCATTTTCAATCATTAAGGCTAAATCTGATGTAATTGAAGGGCCATATATGGAATTGGCATCTAAATATCGTTCATTTGTCTATGTAACTCGCGGATTTTTAATGTTTACATTAGGTATTTTATTCTCTGTATTGTTCTTAGGAATTCCTCCAGAGTTATTCTCATGGAAATTTATTGTAAATATTATAGTTGCTTTAATTTTCCCTGTTATTATGGCTATTGCCAGTGCATTCTCTCCAATATTTACAAATAGGCAATTGTATCCAACTGTTTTAATAAGTTCCATTATTGGTGTTTTTGCAGTTGTAATTGCATTGTTTTAAATAAATGGGGAATTAGGATTGAATTATTTTAATTT
>NZ_CALCYR010000150.1 GCF_937906425.1 uncultured Methanobrevibacter sp.
TAAAATAATTTTCTATAATTTATAAATTCATTGGCTATTTTTAATAAATGAATTTATTAAAATGATTTATAAATTATGTCTAATTTATTTATTATTATTTTCAAAATGGTGAAATAATGGAAATTAATGGTGTAGAAATTAAAGATACTTACGCAGAAGGATTCGGAATTAAAGTAACTAGAATTTTAGTAACTGCAGCTACTCCTAAATTAGCAAAAATTGCAGCAACTGAAGCAACTGGTTACGGTACTTCTGTAATTGGATGTCCTGCAGAAGCAGGTATTGACTGTTTTGTACCAGCTAAATGTACTCCTGACGGAAGACCTGGTTACGCAATTATGATTTGTCAAGGTGGTAAAAAAGCACTCGATCATGAATTAATGGAAAGAATCGGTATGTGTATTTTAACCGCTCCTACTGCAGCAGCATTTAACTTACTCGATGCAGAAGACACCTTAAACACTGGTGCTAAACTCAAATTCTTCGGTGACGGTTTCGAAAAAGAATGTTGCATTGACGGCAGAAAAGTACACTCTATCCCAATTATGTCTGGTGACTTCTTAGTAGAATCTGAATTCGGATACAAAGATGGTGTAGCTGGAGGAAACTTCTTCATTTTAGCAAAAGACCAAATGACTGGTGTAAAAGCAGCTTTAATGGCTGTAGATGCTATTAAAAATGTACCTGGCACTATCACTCCATTCCCTGGCGGTATGGTTGCATCCGGTTCCAAAGTAGGATCCAACAAATACGCAAAATTCTTAAACGCATCCACTAATGAAAAAATGTGTGTAACTTTAAAAGATGAAGTTGACTCTGACATTAGAGCAGATGCTGATGGTGTATTTGAAATCGTTATTGATGGTGTAGATGAAGAATCTGTAAAAGCAGCTATGAAAGCAGGTATTTTAGCCGCTTGTACTGTTGATGGTGTACTTGAAATTAGTGCAGGTAACTTCGACGGTAAATTAGGTGCTTATATAATGAAATTACAAGACTTATTCTAAGTCTGTTTTTTCTTTTTTTCTTTTTTTCTTTTTGTTTTTATTTTAGTTTTTAGTCTATTTTTTTAGTTTTTATTCTATTTTTTTAGTTTTTATTCTATTTTTTTAGTTTTTATTCTATTTCTTTTAGTTTTTATTCTATTTTTTTATATATTTTAAGTTTCTTTTTATTAGGTTTTTAGTTGTTTTTGTTGTTTATTTTGCTTGTTGTTCTGGTTTTGTTTATTTTTTAGTTTTCATTTAATTTTGTTCTTTATATTTTTTAGTAAATTCATTTATTTCTTCAAATTCAAGATTTATTCCCAATACAATCCCTTCTCTTTTTAACTCTTCAATAGCCTTTTTTAAATGTTTTCTGTCTGGTCCTGATAACCAGTGTGAATGGACTCCATTAACCGTATTGTAAATATTTTCCAATGATTCTTTAACAGCAGAATCTTCATTGATTCTTTTAAAGAATTTCTCTTCCTCTTCAATGTCCATTACTCCTATTTTTCTGGAAACAGGCATTTTTAATCCGTGGAAATGGTATTCAATGTCTTCAATGTGACAATTGTATTTTCTAATAATGTTCATTTCCCTTTCAATCATGTCGACATCATGTCTTTCTGTTATGTGGACAAGATTAGGCTTTGCAGCTGCAAAATACATCTCACTTCCGCCGCTTGCTTCAGGTGAAATGATTTTATCTGCTCCTGCACGTTCAAATCTTTTAATGTTTTCTTTTTTACTTGCTCTGCAGATTATATGTGCATCATTATACATTTCTCTAGTTGTAAGAACGATATATAAATTATCTACATCATTTCCAGTTGCAATTATAACTCCAAGGGATTTTTCAATGTTTAATTTTTTAAGGGTCTTGTCTTCGGTAGCATCTGCATTCAATACTATGACTCCATCATCTTCTTCTATATCCTCTGTTTTCCTTTCATCATTGTCAACAATTATCACTTTCTGATTTCTCTTTTTTATTTCTTCAAAGACTGCAGATCCCACTCTGCCGTATCCGCATAATACATAATGATTTTCTATATCTGATAGTTTTCTTTCCATAATTCTATCGCTCCTTAAATCATGTAAATTCTCTGTAACTGAGCTTATTATCACTGTTAAAATGTATGCAATGATTCCTAATCCTGAAATTGCCAAACTAACAGTAAATAGTTTTTGCAATGGAGTTAGGGGGATGATGTCTCCATATCCAACTGTAGCTATTGTGATGAATGTGTAATAGATTGAATCAAATATGTTCAGATGCATTATATAGATTGATCCAATAATTCCATAACTTATTATGAAAATTATTATGAGGCTTCCGTATATGTTTGCCTTATCCTCTCTTATATAATTAAGTAGCATTTCCAGGGTTTTCATTTAAAGTACCTCATAATTTTTTTTATATTTTTTAAAATGATTTTTTTTAATTTATTTTATTAATTATTTTATTTTAAAAAATTTATCAAATTTTTTTTTAAAATTGTATTCAATTGTAAAAAAGTCTTTACTTATTTTAATTTATTAAATTATTATTTTTTAAGTGTTTTGTTTAGATTTTTTTAAATTTTTCATATTTTTTTAATTTTTATCCTATTTTTTTAAAATAATTTTTCTTTATATTTAATTATTAGTAAGTTTATATTATATATTAAGAAAATTTTTTATATTTTTTAATTTTATTTTTAGTGAATTTTACTTGTTTATTTATTATTTATTATTTTTATTAATTATTCATTATTTTTATTAATTATTCATTATTTTTATTAATTATTTATTGTTCTTTAAAAAGTTATTTTAATGATTTAAATCGGTGGAAATATGGATCCAATTGATATGATGGTTGCAGATTATAATTGTGAGTATTTAGGTCTTTCAAGGCTTTGTTTAATGGAGAATGCAGGTAAATCAATTTCAGATGAAGTGGCTACCCTTTCCACTTTTAAGTTTTCAAGACCTGTTAAGATACTGATCTTTACAGGTTCCGGCGGAAACGGCGGAGATGGTTTTGTAGCTGCAAGGCATTTGTTAAACCGTGGTTTTGAAGTTGGAGTCTATTCATTGTACGCTCCAAATGAAATTAAATCTGCAGATGCATTGGCTAATTTAAAAATCCTTATGAATCTTGAGCCAAGAATATCCAGACTGTCCATTAGTTTCATTAAGGATTCTGCCGATTTGGAAAAGATTAGGATAAATGAGTCTAATGATGAATTCATTATTCTTGATTGTTTGCTTGGAACCGGAATTAAGGGAAAACTTAGGGAAAAGCTTAGAAAAACAGTTGAACTTATAAATTCCACAAATGGTCTCAAAGTGGGGATTGATGCTCCATCCGGTCTTGACCCATTAACTGGTGAAATTGCAGACATTGCTGTTGATGCTGATTATACTCTTTGTTTCCATAAGATAAAAACTGGAATAAAGCTTGCAGATGAATCTGAAGTAGGAGGAATCATCACCTGTGACATTGGAATTCCTTTGGAGGCAGAACTCTTTGTTGAAGGTGGAGATTTGCTTAGATTGAAAAACAACAAGGATTTCATGAGAAAAAAAGACTCTCATAAGGGAAATAATGGAAATATTCTCATAGTTGGAGGAAGTTTGGATTATTATGGTGCTCCTGCAATTTCTGCAAAGGCCGCCATTGCCTGTGGAGTGGATTTGACTTATATTTACACTCCAAAACCTGCAGCTTTGGCTATAAAATCCTTGTCTGAAGATTTTATTGTAAAGGAATCCTGTGGAGATTACTTGTCACTTGATGATTTGGATAATATTCTTGAATTGGCAAGCGCTGTTGATGCAGTTTTATTAGGTCCTGGTGCAAGTCAAAATGAGGAAACATCCAAACTCCTTAACGTTTTGGCTATGAAATTGGATAAGCCACTAGTTTTGGATGCTGATGCATTAAAACTTGTTGACTATTCCTTGATTAATAAAAAGGATGATTTGGTGATATGTCCTCATTACTTTGAATTTAAGTCTTTCTTTAAAAATCAAATTCCTGATGATTTAGCTAGGGATTTGGATAAGATAGTTGATTTGAAGGATTATTCTAACTTTAAAAAACTAAATGAAAAAATAGATGCATTGTATGAAATTACACGTAGCATTGAAGGTTCAGTTATTTTAAAAGGGGAATATGATTTTATTTTCAATAAAAACAAGGTTAAAATCAATAGGTCTGGAAATCCTGGAATGACTGCTGGAGGAACTGGGGATGCATTGGCAGGTATTGTGCTGGCTTTATTGGCTCAAGGTGCAGACTCATGGACTTCTGCTCTTTTAGCTCCTTATATCAATGGAAAAGCAGGTGATTTGGCTTATGAATCTTTAGGATATGGGTTCGGAGCAGAGGACTTGACTCGTTATATTGGAGAGTTTTTAGCCGATTTATTTGATTAAAGTTTCTTAATTTTATTTAATTATTTAATTTATTTAATTATTTAATTTTATTTAATTATTTAATTTTATTTTATTTTCATATTATTTTATTTTATTTAATTTTTATTTAATTTAATGTTATTTTCATATTAATTTAGGTTATTTCCATATTAATTTAGGTTATTTTCATATTATTTTATTTTATTTAATTTTTATTTATTTTCATATTATTTTCATATTATTTTCATATTATTTTCATCAATGAATATTTTTCAGGTGATTTTATTTCAGAATTTGTAAAGGCAATTTTTAAAAATAGGGCTAATAGGTTTATTGCTGAAGTTGAAGTGGATGGAAAACTTGAAAGGGCTCATTTGCCTAATACAGGTAGATGTAAAGAGCTTTTAATTGATGGTGCAGTTGTTTATCTACTTAAAAGTGATAATCCTAATAGGAAAACAAAGTATTCTCTTTATTTTGTAGAGAATAATGGGGCTCTTGTTGCCATGTATTCCCAACAGGCAAGTAAGATTGTTGTGGAAGCTATTTTAAATAATAAAATATCAGAACTTTCAGGATATGATATTGTAGAATCTGAAAAGACAATAGGCAATTCCCGTATTGACATTTATCTTGCAAATGTTGAAGCTGCTGATTCAAATATTAAATACATTAAAAACCATTCAGAGTCCTCTAAAATGGATTGCATTAATGAATGCTATGTGGAAGTAAAGTCTGTAACTTTAATAAAAGATGGCATTGCTCAATTTCCGGATGCTCCTACTGAAAGGGGCAGAAAACATTTGGAAGAATTGATTTCTCTTAAAAAACAGGGAATACGTGCAGTTGTATTTTTTTTAATAGAACATCCTAATGGAAATAGCTTTAGGCCAAATTGGGAAAATGATCCTGAATTTTCACGAACTTTAAAAAGAGCTTATGATGAGGGTGTGGAAATTTTGGTCTATAAGACTGAAAATACCTTGGAAAAAATAGAATTGGTAGCTAATGCTTTGGAATTTACTTTGGAAAAATAGTAATTTGATTTTTAAATACGTATTGATATTATTTTTTTGTCTTTTTAGTCTTTTTAGTCTTTTTAGTCTTTTTAGTCTTTTTAGTTTTACTTAATTAGTTTTTTTTTAGTTTTTTAAATTTTTAGCTATTTAAACCATTTTTATTTTTGCAATGCTTGTTTTCTTCTCTTTTTTATTTTCAAAAATTAAAAATGTCTAGTTTTCTTTCAATTTTTTTTATTTTTTTTTAAAATTATTTTGATAAAATGTAAATTTTTCTTTAATTTTTACAATTTTTTGAAATTTATTCACTTCTTTTAAATGTCTTGTTTTTTTAAAAAAATATCAACTAAACATTAATTTTGACTATAAAAATTATTAATTTGGTTTTGTCTAAAAATAGAGTAAATCAAGAAAAATTAGATAAAATAGATTAAAAAGAGCGAGAATAATATGCAAAGGTTTAATTTTTAAAAAAAACATATGTAAAGGGGGTGATATGTAATTGAGTACATATTATTCTCTATAATTACCTTTCATTTTTATTTGAAATGCGCGGTAATCTTCATTTTAACCACATCCGCTCCAATTAATATTAAATTTATGTAAAGCCATTCGGCGTAGAGCCAGCTGTATAACCGATATAACACATACAGCTGAAAGGGTATTCCGATATCCTCCACCCGCCTGAAGCTTATATTGACTAAAGTGTCATGCTGGTGATCCACGTCCCACATTCAACATACTTATGACCGTCTCATAACCGGCTGTGGGAGAAGCTTCAACCGAAAATCAAGCATTGATCGGCGAGTCACTCTCGGACATCGAAATATTCAGTTGTGTGATCTCTATTTCCATGGGACTCGCTTCCTTTCCGGTTAGATTTACATTGCGCCTGACATTCGGCAATGCATTTTCAGCGATGCTTTGACCTTGCTGACTGGATCTGATGTAAGGTAGTCCGACAAATGCTATCTTTCTGAAAACCTTGGGAAAGATAACCGCCGTTCATCAACGACCCTGCAAGCTCTTTGCTGTTTTTCTGTTTTATCTTTCCTTG
>NZ_CALCYR010000151.1 GCF_937906425.1 uncultured Methanobrevibacter sp.
GCTATATCTTGCTGTATATCTTCGGTATTCTCTTTAACAGAATTTATATTCTGTCCATTTTCATATGCTTTATCCCTAATATTTTGCATGGCATCTGTAAGATTGTCTAAGTCATCATTAGTAGCAAACATCTCGTCCGTTTCATCACGAGTATAATAATTTGTTAAATCGACATTAGGAGAAATACCGGTTCTGGATGCCGAACTTGTAGAATTCTTTTTTATTTTGTCTAATTCGTCTTTGATATATTTGACTCTATGTACTCCTTGTAAACTGTTCAAATTTAAATTTTGTTTTAAATTTTCTTTGCGTAACTTTTCACTTATTTTAGGTAAGGGGATTTCTATATTGAATTTTTTTTCTAAGTTTTTTCGCTTGATATTTTTTTCTTCGCATTTTTCTTTGATTTTTTCGTTTTCTTCTTTTTTTATTATGTTCATTATTGGTGATTTATATTTGGGTAATAATAAGGAATTAGAACGCCATTCTTTTTTGAGTTCGATTTTTTTTGTGTTGGCTTTTTCTTTTAATTCTTTTTGTTGTTCTTTGAATTTTTGATAAAAATGTTTTAACTCTTCTTTTCCTAGTATATTAATTTTCCTATTTAATTTCATATTTTTATAAAATAATTTTTCTCTTTCTTCGTAGCTGTTTTCCATTTTAAAAAATAAATAATTTTGTTTCGATGGATTCTTTTCTAATTTAAGTACTTCTTCTTTTATTTTTTCTTTTCTTTTTTCTTCTTTTATTTGCTCCTCGCTTTTTTCTTTTGGTGAAAGAGTTATCTGCTCCTCGCTCTTTTCACCCCCCTCCACCTTGTCAACACCCTGGGGCTCTTTTTTTTCGTCGATTTTTGTTATATTTTCTTTGTATAAATTAATATTTATTTTTTTTTTGTTGTTATTTTTCAAAAATCTTTGTATGTCGATTAAATCTTCGTCTTCGTATTTTTTTATAAAATTCTGAATTTATATGTTTTATTTTAATGTTTTAGATTTTTTTATTAAAATCTGAATTTATATGTTTTATTTTAAATGTTTTAGATTTTTTTATAAAAATCTGAATTTATATGTTTTATTTTAATGTTTTATATTTTTTATAAAATTCTGGGATTTTAATAGGTTTTTGCCATTAATGCTAAATGTTTTGCCGGTTTGCCACAGTGTGGGCAGGTCTTTTCAGTTTCAATATTTTCCTCTTGAATTCCTAAAATGTCAACATCAGTTTCCTCTTCAATGGCCTTTCCACATTCCTCATCTCCACACCAGTGGAAATTGACAACATTTCCATCGTCAACAACTTCAGCAACATTTTCAAGGGATTCAAGATAAACCACTCTTTCTTCCTGATTTTTCCAGGCTTCAGCCTTAAGGTTTTCTTCAATTTCCTTGAGCAAGTCTTCCACTTTTTCAGGAATGTTTTCATCAAGGGAAACTTCAATCTTCTCTCCGGTATCACGTCTTCCAATGATTGCAACATTGTTTTTAAGGTCTCTTGGTCCCAATTCGAATCTAAGAGGAGTTCCCTTCAATTCCCAGTCATAGAATTTTTTACCCGGTCTAAGGTCCCTTGTGTCCATTTCAACCCTTATTCCATTTTCCTCAAGGGAATCCTTGATCTTTTCACATGCTGCCATAACCTCTTCAGCACCATCCTTGAAGATGATTGGAATGATTGTGATATGTTTAGGACTTATTCTAGGAGCAAGTCTTAATCCCTTTTCATCTCCGTGAGAAGCGATACTTGATGCGATTACCCTGTCAGAGACTCCATAACAGGTTTGATAAGCGTATTCATGTTCACCTTCCTTGTTTTCAAAGGTGATGTCATAGGTTTTGGAGAAGGTTTGTCCCAAGTTGTGAACGGTAGCTATTTGCAGGGTTTTTCCATCAGGCATTATTGTATCGAAAGCCATAGTGTATTCTGCACCAGGGAACTTGTCCCATACAGGTCTTTTGCTGATGAGATATGCAATGCCCTGTTCGTCAAAGAATTTCTTGTAGATTTCAATTCCGGTTTCAACTTGTTTTTCAGCCTCTTCAGCTGTAGAGTGAACAGTGTGAGCTTCTGCAAAGGTTGTAATTTCCCTTACCCTTATGAGAGGTCTTGTATGTTTGGTTTCATATCTGAAGGTGTTTACAACTTGGTATTGCTTGATTGGCAGGTCAATGTGTGACCTTACCCATAATGAAAACATCGGATAGATTGATGTTTCACTGGTAGGTCTTATGACTAGTTTTTCATTCAATTCCTTTTGTCCACCGTGGGTTACCCAATAAACCTCATCTTCAAATCCCTTTACATGCTTGCCCTCTTTTGCAAGTTCGCTTTCTGGAATTAGAAGTGGGAATAAAACCTCATCATGTTCCTTGTCCAAAAGCTCTTTAAATATTTCCAAGGTGTATTTTCTTATTTTAAATCCATATGGGAGCCAAACGCTCATTCCTTTAATAGGATATCTTGAATCAATTATCTGTCCTTCTTCTAAAATGTTATGGAACCATTCACTAAAATTCTCCACATTATCACCATAAAAATAATTTTAATCCTTTATAATTTGTATAAGAATTATATAATAATTTGATTAATTGAAATTCAATTTTTATATAGTATATTAAAATATGTTTTTAATTAATTATATAGTTTTTAGATTTTTAGACTTTTTTCATTAATTTTTTATCATTTTTTCGGATTTTGAAATTTTATTCCATTTTCCTTTATGAATTTTTCAGGGATTTTTTTAAATTTAAATCAAAAGTTTTTTTATTCATATCAAACATATATTAAATTAATATTTAATTGACATGCTAAAATTTTAAATTCTAATGATAATTTTAAAGGAGAATAATATGGATTCCAAAAAGATTCAGATGCCAAGGGAAGTGCATATAGGTCCAAATGTCTTGGATGAAATTGGAGAGATATGTAAGGATTTACGTTTATTTGATGAGGCTCTAGTTGTTTCAGGTTACCGCACCTTTGATGTGGCAGGTAAGCAAACGGTTGAGGCTTTGGAAAAATCTGATTTTGGAGTGGATGTTGTAAAGGTTCCAGACGCTTCAGAAGACTCAGTTTTAAAGGTTCAGGATAAAATTGCCAATGCTTCTGTTGTATTAGGTGTTGGCGGAGGTAAAATCATTGATGTTGCAAAATTGGCATCAACCAATGAGCATTCCTATTTCATTTCCGTTCCAACCACGGCTTCTCACGATGGTATAGCATCTCCAATGGCTTCAATTAAAAATGGAAAGGGTTCCATTTCTAAAAATGCCAATTCTCCAATGGCTGTAGTGGCTGATACAGGCATTATCAATAATTCTCCTTTTAGATTGATTGCTTCCGGTTGTGCAGATATCGTATCCAATTATACTGCTATCAAGGATTGGAAATTGGCTTACAGATTAAGAAATGAATCTTACAGTGAATCTGCTTCAGCATTGTCCCAAATGACTGCAAAGCTTATTATAGACTCTTCCGACAGTATTAAGGAAGGATTGGAGGAAAGTGCTCGTATTGTGGTAAAGTCACTATTCAGCAGCGGTATGGCAATAAGTATTGCAGGTTCAAGCAGACCTGCAAGTGGTTCTGAACACCTTTTCTCACATGCATTGGACAGGATTGCCAAAAAGCCTGCATTGCACGGTGAACAGTGCGGTGTTGGAACAATAATGATGATGCATTTGCATGGTGGGGACTGGAAATCAATTCAAACCATTCTTAAAAAGATCAAGGCCCCAACAAATGCAGCTGAGTTAGGAATTGATGATGAGGATATCATTGACGCTTTGACTATGGCACATACCCTAAGGCCTGATAGGTATACCATTTTAGGGGACAATGGTTTAACCAGGGATGCTGCTATTAAGTTGGCTATAAAGACTGAAGTTATTTGATTTTTTTCCAAATTAAGAATTTTAAAAGTTTTTAATTTTTTTATCAATAAAAAAATTATCAAATATTAGATTTCAGTTTAAAAATAGAAAAGTTTTTTAATTGTTATTCCTTGATTTTAGTGTGTTAAGTTTGATTTATTAATAAAAATTGAGGATTATGATTATATGATTACATTGATTGGTAAAAAATTGGCAAGGGAAGGTGAAAGTTTTCTTTTTTATGAAGCGGCAGAGGAATGTTCGAGTTGCCGTTTTAAGGCCACTTGTGTCGATTCTCTGATACCCGGACATATGTATACGATTACAGAGGTTCGGGATGTTGAACAGAAATGTCCTATTCATGAGGAGGAAAAGGTTAAGGTTGTTTCTGTTGAGGATGCTGAAATATGCATTTTAACAGATTCAAAGGGAGTCTTTGAAGGATCCAACTTTACTTTTTCAAGAAAGGGATGTTCAAATAAGGATTGTGACTTTAGAGGCATGTGTTTCCCGGATGGTATATTGAAGGAAGAAAAATGTACCTACATCAAGGACTTAGGTAAGTTTAAGGACTGTCCTAGAGGAAATCAATTGCAAAAATGTATTGTTAAGGTCCAATCTTAAATTTAATTGAAAATTTTTATTAGTTATTGTTATAATTTTGTTATTTTGTGATTTGTTGTTTATTATTTTGTGATTTGTTGTTTATTTTTTTGTTATTTTGTGATTTGTTTGGTGTTATTATGAGTCAAATGAAAAAAGATTGTGGTTATGCAGCTGCTGAACTTGTAAAAGATGGTCAAATTTTAGGACTTGGTACTGGTTCCACCACCCATTACTTTATTGAAAAGGTAGGAATGAGAGTAAGGGATGAAGGAATTTCAGTTATGGGAATTCCAACTTCATATCAATCCTTTTTGCTTGCTCGCAAATGGAATATTCCAGTAACCTCTCTTGATGAGCATGAGGTTGATTTGGCTGTTGATGGTGCTGATGAAATCGATCCTGACTTTAATTTGATTAAGGGCGGAGGAGCAGCACATACCTTGGAAAAGATTGTCGATTATTCTGCTAAGGAATTGGTAATTATTGCAGATGAATCTAAACTTGTAGACTGTTTAGGAGCTTTCCCACTTCCTGTTGAAATCATACCTGATTCAGTAAGTCCAGTTACAAAGGCTTTGGAAGATATGGGTGGTCATGTTGAAATCAGAATGGGCCAATCCAAGGATGGTCCTGTAATAACTGACAACGGCAATTTTGTTTTGGATGTTGCATTCGGCAAGATTGAAAATCCAATTCATATGGAAAAGGACTTAAACACCATTCCGGGTGTAGTTGAAAACGGATTATTCACTGAAATGGTTGACAAGGTCATTATTGGTTCCAAAGACGGTGTAAAATATTTATAATTGATTAAATCTTAATTTTTTAATCTTTAAAATATTTTATATAGTTTGGAAAATTTAAATAAATATTTAAAAAATAATTTCTTTAGGTGATGATATGGCATTTGGAGGTCCTAGACCATTTCCATCAGATTATAGGGAACTATTTAATAAGATTTTATTTTTAGCAGGAATTTTAATAATTATTTTTGCAATCCTATGGATTCTTGCTGAATTGAATTTGATTCCGGTAATAATATTTGTACTTTTCCCACAATTTGTATTGCTCTTAATTGGTATATTTATTGTTTATCAAGCTTGGAATCGTAGAAATATGTATTAAATATGTTTTTTTCTTAAAATAAAATAATTTTAGGATTTAAATAATTCTAAAATTTTATTTAATTTAATTTTATTGGATTTTATTTTATTTAATTTAATTTACTTTACTTTTATTAGATTTTATTTAATTTAATCTATTTTATTGATTATATTTTATTTAATTTATTTTTATTTATTATATTTTATTTAATTTATTTTTTTTAGATTTAATTTAATTTTTAATAAATTTTTAATGATTTTGTTATGTGTTTTTTATAATTTTTAATTAATTTTTAAATCATTTCAATGATTTTAATTTAAAAATTATTTCTTTTTTTAAACTTTTTACATTTTTTATTATTAAAATTAGCTATTTGATTGATTTTTATGGATTTGGAAAAATTATACGAAGAATTTGAAAGTGAAGATGAACTTAAGGACTTTTTGGATTATTTAAACTCTGGCAAGACCGTTAAGGGAGGTTCCAGAATTCATCTATATATGTCTTATCTTTCTCAGGAAGCATTGAAAATTACTTCTGACTTAAATAACAAATATCACAGTCCTAAAGAGGTTCAGAACATATTTGCAAAACTTACAAATACAGAAGTTAACAGAACTTTAGCTTTAATTCCTCCATTCAACACTGATTGTGGTAAAAACATTCATATTGGAGAGAATGTTTTTATCAATTCAGATTGCAAGATGCAGGATCAGGGAGGAATTTATATTGGAGATGATGTTTTGATTGGTCATAATGCATGTTTGCTTACCTTAAATCATGCATTTAATCCTAATGATAGGGCAGATATGGATCCTGCACCAATTCACATTGGAAATAAGGTTTGGTTAGGTTCCAATGTTACTGTTCTGCCAGGAGTTTCAATTGGTGATGGTGCTATCGTTGCTGCAGGAGCGGTGCTTACCAAGGATGTTGAAGCAAATACTGTTGTAGGGGGAGTGCCTGCTAAATTTATAAAAAAGATAGAAGAATGATTTATTTTATTTAATTCTTTTTTACTTTCCTCATATACTAAGTATTTAAATAAATCATTTCTTTATTTTTTTTATTTTTCTTTATTTTTCTTTATTTTTCTTTATTTTTTTTATTTTTCTTTATTTTTCATTTTTTATTCTAAATAATTGATTTTTATATCTATTTTTTTATTTTTCTTTATTTTTCTTTATTTTTCTAGATCGGAAGAGCGTCGT
>NZ_CALCYR010000152.1 GCF_937906425.1 uncultured Methanobrevibacter sp.
TAAAATTTTCAAATATTAGAATTAAATTAAACATTAAATTTTCATTCTTTTGTTTTAAAATTTAAAATTTTATTTAATTTAACAATTTAAGTTTTCATTGTTTTACATTCAATAAATCTAATCAATTAGGGAGGAATAAAATGGTATTGGTTTCTTATTTAAATCCATTGTCTGAAGAGGGTCAAAACATTGTTCGTCAATTGACCAGTCTTGAAGATATATTTGAAGAGAATGAATCATTGATTGATATTGCTGTCCATACAAGACTTCAGACCATTTCCAAACAGGAAGTTATTCCTCAAACTCTAGCTGATTTGGCTGTAAATCGTATTAAATGGTATATTGAACGTAAAAACAATAAGGACTTTAATTCAAATGACTATGCATACTTCTTCAATGAAGACATTGCAGAGCTTGATACCATATCATTCCACATATTGGCTCAGGCCATTGCAAGCAGATTTCGTCCAGGTTCTCGTGAGGTCAAGCTATTTGTTGAGGCTCAGGCATTAATGATAGATGACAGATTGGCAAAACTCGTTGCATACGATAAAAAGGAACTTGCGGGTAAGATTTTAAGTGACCTTCTCATTGAAAACGGTATTGAATGGAGCTTTTTAAAGGATCTTGTTGGAAGCAAGAAGATTTCCCTAACTGATTTGGTCTTGATGGATGGGGAAATCGTTTTGGATAGGGAGGACTTTGTATATTACTTTGGTGATGCCTTTACCGACAGGATTCCTGAAAGGATTTATGAGATTTTAATTGGAGACAATCTTAAGGAAATGATTTTAAGCAAGCTATTGATGCAGAATGCTGAGGATTACATCAAGCACATACAGGAACGCTTGAGGATGATTGAACCTCATCCTGCTATAGTGAAATTAGGTGAGGAATTGGAAGTTACAATCACTGAGTTAATGACTAAATTCAGCAGTTTCTATGCAAATGGTGGGGCATATGGCTCAATGAAAATTGGAAAGCTTGTTAGGGAAGCTTTTCCTCCATGTATAGCTAACACTGTTGATGGCGTTACATCTGGTGGAAGAAATGATGCAATTGTACTTCTTCTTACATCTTTTGTTTCCTATGCAAGATTGTATCCTGGAATATTTGGGGCTGATTCAAGCGTTAAGGTTTCAGACATTGATTCTAATCTAAACATTACCATGAATGAGATTCTGCCTTTGATTTATGAGGCTGCTGACAATTGTGATCCTCCATTGTTTGAGGACCAGCCTCAGGAAAAGGTAAACATCACTGCAAAATTAGGATTTGGAATGCATGAGACTCCTGACTTGGAAAATGAGGGAGAAACAACATGGTACACTCCAATGAGTTGTGAAAAGATTAAGATGCATTTGCCTCAGTTATGTAAGGAAAACAAGGACTGTGCTAAGATAAATAATCCTTTAAGTTATTATTCCAGAAAGAAATGGATTATGAGTAAGAATGGTGAGTTAGGTAATAATTCAGACAGTTCTGAATAGTTATTTTATATATTAAGGGATTATGGGTGAGAAATGTGTATCAGACAGTTCTGGATAGTTATTTTATATATTAAGGGATTATGGGTGAGAAATGTGTATCAGACAGTTCTGGATAGTTATTTTATATATTAAGGGATTATGGGTGAGAAATGTGTATCAGACAGTTCTGGATAGTTATTTTATATATTAAGGGATTATGGGTGAGAAATGTGTATCAGACAGTTC
>NZ_CALCYR010000153.1 GCF_937906425.1 uncultured Methanobrevibacter sp.
TTAGTTATGTTGTTATGCAGGCTGGTCAGGCTGTTGATGGCAAGTCTGGTACTGTAACTCAGAATGGTACTGTTGATTTAGGTGTATTGTCTGTTGGTACTTATACTGTAAGGTTTACCACTAATGTGGCAGATGGTTACACTCAAGCTGAATATGAGTCCGGTATTACCGTAAGAGCTGTTCAATCCACTGTTGTTGCTAACAGCACTGAGGTTAATTATGGTGAAGATGCTGTATTGAATGTTAACTTTACTAATGCGAATAATGTTAGTTATGTTGTTATGCAGGCTGGTCAGGCTGTTGAAGGCATGTCTGGTACTGTTACAAGCACTAATTATGATCTTGACTTAGGCGTATTGCCTGTTGGTACTTATACTGTAAGGTTTACCACTAATGTGGGTGGGGATTATATCTCTGCTGAGTATGAGTCCGGTGTTATTGTAAGGGCTGTTCAATCCACTGTTAACGGTAGTGCAAACAATGTCACCTATGGTGGAGAGGATGTAATTCTTACCGTTAACTCTACCAATGCAAGTAGTGTGACTTATGAGCTTGTTCGTGGTGGAGTTCCTGTTGATATTGATAATGCTGAAGGCTTTATTGACAAGAATGGTCAGGTTACTTTCTCTGGTTTGGATGCTGGACACTATGCGGTTAGGTTAACTACTGTTACTGATGGCAATTATTCTGTTGATAGTTATACTGTTTCATTTACTGTTGCTAAAGCCACTACCAGTGTAAATGCAACTAATGTTAATGTAACTTATGGTGAAGATGTTAAAATCAATGTAAGTTTCGTCAATGCCACATCTGTTCATTATGTAATTGAAAGTGCAGGAAGGCTTGTAACAGAGGGTAACATTGCTAAGGGTCAATTGGATCATGACACAAATGTTTATATTCTTGATTTAAGCAATGAATTATCTGCAGGTACATACACTGTGGAATGGACTACTGTTGAAGATGACAACCTCATTGAATCAATTTACAATTCAGGTATTCTTATTCGCCAAGCTCAATCTCAAGTAAATGCAAGTGATGTGGAATTTGCTTATGATGATGCAATAAGCATCCCTATTGAGTTTGAAAATGTAACAGGCGTTTATTATTTCATCATGAGGGCTGGTTCAGCTGTTAAAGAAGGTCAATTAGATGTTAATTTAATTGATGGAACTGCTAAGCTTGAATTTGGTGCTAAAACACTTCCTGTCGGTTCTTACACTCTTCTCTTACGTACCAACACTACTGAAAACTATACTGCTGTTGAAAATAGGAGTGCTTTAATCATCAAGGCGGTTAATTCTACTGTAAATGCCAGTGCTACAAGCATTACATATGGTGAGGATCCTGTAAGGATTACCATTGAATTTGAAAATGCGGAAAAGGTCAGATATGAAGTTGTTCGTGGCGGAGTTCTAGTTAATAATGAAAATGCTACTGGAGATATCACTGCAACTGGTTCTGTTGTTGAACTTTATGGATTAAGTGCAGGTTCATATGCTGTCAGATTAACTGCTGTTACTGATGGCAATTATTCATCTGTCACTAATACAAGTTCCTTTACTGTTGCTAAAGCCCCTACCAGTGTAAATGCAAGTGATGTTGATGTAATTTATGGTGAGGATGTCTTGATCAATGTAAGTTTCGTTAATGCTACATCTGTTAATTATATTGTTGCAAAAGGTGGTGAAAGGGTTCTTACCGGCAATATCTCCAAAGATGACTTGCATGATGGTGTGGCTACCCTTAACTTGACTGAAAACTTGTTTACTGGTACATACAGTGTTGCTTGGCTTACTGTTGATGATGATAATCTTGTTTCATCTGTAAACAGTTCAGGTATTCTTATCCGTCAAGCTGCTTCCAGTGTAAATGCATCTAATGTAAGCAAATATTATGGTGAATCCATCACTATTGATATTGACAGTCAAAATGCTACTGCAGGCATTAGTTACACTGTATTTAAACTAAATGATGTTGAAAAGAGTGGAACTATTAATGTTACCTCAATTGGTGCTGATGGTAAGGCTACTCTTACATTTGAGGCTAAGGAATTAGCTGTTGGTAATTACACTTTAGTTCTTAATACTTTAAGCTTTGGTAATTACACCACTGCTGAAGGCAGATCTGTAATTAATGTTCTTCAGGCTGCTTCCAGTGTGAATGCTAGTAATATTACTAAGGTTTATGGTGAGGCTATCAGTATTGGCATTGACAGTCAGAATGCTACTGATGGAATTAAGTACTCTGTTATTAGGGCTGGTGTGATTGTTAAGAGCGGCACTATTCCAGTTGCCTCAATTGGTGCTGATGGTAAGGCTACTCTCGCATTTGCTGCTAAGGAATTGCCTGTTGGTGAATATACCTTATTGCTTGAGACTCAAAGTCTTGGTAATTACACTACTGTTGAGAATCGTTCCGCTATTGTAGTTGTTCCTGCAAACTCTTCAGTAAATGCATCTAATGTAACAAAGAAATATGGAGAAGATATTGCTATTGATATTGACAGTCAGAATGCTACTGCAGGTATTAATTACTTTGTAATCAGAGCAGGTGCCATTGTAAAAGAGGGTACCATTGATGTTGAGGATATTGGTGCTAATGGTAAGGCTACTCTCACATTTGTTGCTAAGGATTTATCTGTCGGTGAATACACATTGCTCCTTGTAACTCAAAGTTATGGAAATTACACAAGCTCTGAAAGTCGCTCTGCAATTATAGTAACTCAAGTGGGATCAAGTGTAAACGCATCTGATATCACTAAGATTTACGGAGAGGAAATCAAGATAGATGTTGAAAGTGAAAATGCTACTGCAGGCATTAAATACTATGTAATGAATGCAGGTAAGGCAGTCCATCAAGGAAGCATTGATGCGGCGGATATTGATGAAGGCAAATCAGTCATTACAATTCCTGCTTATGAATTGGCTGTTGGAGACTACACATTACTCCTTGTAACTCAAAGTTATGGAAACTACTCTACTGTAGAAAACCGTTCCGCTTTAATCGTAAATCCGGCAAATTCCGAAGTAACTGCACATGATCTTGTGAAAGTTTATGGTGAAAATATTGATTTCACAATTTCAAGCTTAAATGCTACACAAGTCAGTTATGTCGTATTGGACGGTGAACAGATAATTGCAGGTGCTACCATAAGGGCAAATGTCACATTCACTGTTCCTCGCATAAATTCAGGTAATTACACTATAAGATTCACTACCATTGTGGATGGAAACCACAGTTCTGTAAGTGTAGACTATGAATTGAACATTACAAAAGCAGGTTCTAATGTAAGTGTTCCTGATGCAAGTGGCGTAAGCGGAAATGTAATCAATCTAAGAATTACTGGTGAAAATGCAACCGGATACATTGCTAAGATCTATAATGAAAATAATAATGAGGTTGAGAATGCAATTATCAGCATTGTCGGTGAGCAAATATCCATTTCAGGATTGGAAAGTGGAAACTATACATTAAATGTAAGTACTGTTGTTGATGAAAACAATTATTACAGTGTTTCTGATGTAGGTAATATCACTGTGCTTCCTGTAGCTGATTTAATAATCACTCCAACTGTAAATATCCCTGCAGGTCAATCTGCAGAAGTGGGACAGGAGTTAAGATACACTATTAAAGTGACTAATGTTGGCCCTAACCCTGCTGAAGATGTTTATGTATTAGTTAACTACACTAAGGGAGATGTAACTCTCTTGACTGTAAATGGTTCAACTGAGTTTGGAGAATATAATTATGATTCAACAAATAACAATTGGACTATTGGAACTTTGAATTCAATGGCTGAAGCCGAATTGGTATTGGTTCTTAGAGTGAATGATGAGGGAGACATTGTGTCACGTTATGATGCTTACCCAATTGAAGGTGACGGAAACCCTGCAGACAATACAAAGATAGTAAGTGTCGGTTCTGAAGCCAATGCAGATGTGCTTATTTCCGTTAATACCACTAATCCTGACACTGTAAGGTATGTTGGAGATAAGATTGTCTTTAACATTAATGTAAGCAACAGCGGTCCAAGTCCTGTAACAAACTTGAACTTCACAGGTCTATTTGACAATCTCAAATACATTGAGGCTGAATCCAATGCAAGCTATAGCATAAATACTCATAGGATATCTATTGGCACTTTAGGAGTTGGTGAATCATTCTTGTTCCACCTTGTATTTGAAATAGAATCTGAAGGCATAATTTCTGCTAATTTAAGTGCATATGCAGAAGAGACTGACCATAACTTAAACAATAACAACCAAAGCATTGAAAGGCAAGTTTACAAGAAACCAAGTTTCGTGGATTCCAACACAACACATTCAATTAGTTATGGTGATGACACTATCATAAACATTACATTGCTTGATGGTTCAGATCACAGCATTCCTATATCTGATAATCTAAGCATTGCAGTATACAAATTCAATGATGGTATTTATGATACCCTTGTTTATGAAGACGAGCTTGAAGTGGAAGGTAGCTTGAGTGTGAATCTCACTGAAAAAACTTCAAAATTCTTGGATGCAGGAAGTTATATGGTTAAGGTTGAATTTGCAGGAAACAACTATTATTATGCTAGCAGAGATAGTGAAACAACATTCATTGTAAACAAGGCAAGCGCTACAGGCAAATCTGCAGTCACTTCTGCATATGATGCAATAGTGTCCTATGGATATAGTCCTCAAATATATATTGGTGTAGACTTTGTAAGTGATGAATATCCTGGTGAATTTGCAGTGAATATCTATGACAATGAATCCAGATTAATCGATCAAATTGAATTAAGTCTTAACGGCACTGTAAATGAGACTCTAATATATGTTCCTGGATTGGAAGCAGGCAATTACACCTTTAATGTCTTCTTTAAAGGAAATGAAAATTATGATCCATTCACTTTCTATCCTGCTGAGGATGTTAAAAATTTAACTGTTGATCCTGTAACAACCATTCTAGGTTTAAGTATTGAGGATATTGATTATCATGAGAATATTGTAATCAATCTTGCATTAAGAGAAGCAGTCAGTGGAAAGGCTGTTAGCGGCAATGTTAAAGTAATCATTGTTGATAAGAACAATGTTGAACATGAATATGATGTAGAAGTTATTGACGGTGCAGGAACTTATGCTGTAAGCGATTTAATCTTGCCGGTTGGCAATGGTTATCAGGCTTCTGCAGTTTACCAAAGCAATAGAAACTATATTGGCAGTGATGGTGCTGACAGCTTTGATGTAAATAAAGTCGAAGCCATACTAAGTGTAAATGCTACAGACATTAATTATGGAGAAGCAAGCAATGTTACTGTATGTTTAACTGGTGTTGATGGATTGTTAAATGCTACAGTTCCGGTATACATCAATGGAGTCGAACACAATGTAACTGTAAAGGATGGTGAAGGATCCATTCTTGTAAGTGGTTTGGATGCAGGATATCTTTATGTAAATGCAGAATTTAAAAACAATGAGACTTATAAGGATACAAGTGCATTCGATTCATTCAGAGTCTTCATGGTTGATTCCAAATTGAACATAAGCATTAATGACACTTATCTTGGAAAAGATGCAGTGATAAATGTTGAATTAAATGCTACAAACGGCACTGGTTTAACTGGCATTGTAATTGTAAGCATTAATGAAACTGATTATCAAATTGCTGTTGTTGACGGTACAGGTTCATTGAATGTATCTGGATTGACTGTCGGTGATTATGATGCTGATGGAAGCTTCATTGGAGACACTAATTATAAGGCTTCAAATGGTACCGATTCATTTAAGGTATATGGTGCAGTAATTAGTGTGGAAACTGAGGAAAACCCAATTTCCTATGGAGACAGGTCCAACTTGATCATCACTCTCATTGACACTGAAACCAATTCAGCAATTGCAAACGCTAAGGTAAGCATTATTGTTGGAAGCAAAGAGAAAGAGATTACTTTAAATGAAAGCGGCCAATATGAATTTGGTATTGAAGACATTTTGGAAAATGATTTATTGGCTGTTGGAGACTACCCTGTTGAAGTGGTCTTTGATAGTGAAGCCTATGGTAAATTGTCTGACACTGCAGTTCTTGTTGTAAGTCCTATAGATCCGGTTATTAGTGAAGACTCTCCTGACATTGATTACAGTGAGAATGAGACTATTACTATCACTCTTCCTAATGATGCTAC
>NZ_CALCYR010000154.1 GCF_937906425.1 uncultured Methanobrevibacter sp.
AATCTGATCCATAAAGTACCAGTATAATATCTATTGAAAAAAGTTATTTCAGATGATATAATTACCTAAAAGGAGATGATATGCGATGGATTTTATTAAATTGTCAGCTGAGAGATACTCTGTAAGGAGCTTTGATGATCGCCCAATAAGTGATGAGCATATGAAGATACTGCTGAGAGCTGCTGTGCTTGCACCTACTGGCTGCAATTATCAGCCTCAGAGGATAAATGTTGTACAAAGTGAAGAAAAACTCAGGGAGATAAGCAGATGTACATTTGGTGCTAAAACCGTACTTGTGTTTACCTATGACGTGACGGAGGACTGGAAAAATCCTCTTGAAAAGGGTGTTCACTCAGGAGAGCAGGACGTGAGCATAGCTGCTTCACACGTAATGCTTCAGGCTTGGGAGCTTGGTATCGGTACCTGCTGGGTAAACTATTTCAGCAATTCCCGCCTTGAAAAGGAGCTTGGACTGCCCGAAAACGAGCGGTCTGTACTCATTATGCCCATTGGTTATCCGTCCCCCGATGCAAGCCCTCTTCCCATGCACAGTGAATACAAGGCTGTGGAGGAGATAGTTAAATTCATATGATGATATAAAATGTACAGCATAAAAGTGATATATCCGGCTATTCTTTTTGATAAATACAAACAGTATAAAATGCGTATCATTTTACTTGTGATAAATTTGTAATATTTATTTCACTACCATAGTTTTGATAAATATAATTATCAACAATATTTTCAATTGCTTCCCTTATTTCATTTTCAATATCAAATTTTGCTTCTGAATTATTTTCTAAAATATTGTAAATTTTATTATTTATTTTGAATTTTGCTTCTTTTTTTAAATTTTTATAATATTTTTGTATTTTGCTAATTTTTAATCAGTATTTTTTTAAAAAATAATTTTAATTGTCTTTTAATTCATCATAAGGGATTTCAGTTTGAGAAAAGTCCATTGCACGACTTCTTGCATTTTTCTCGAATTTTTCTCTTAAATCCTTGTCATCCAATATTTTATCGATTGCATTTGCCAAGTCCTTGCTGTCATTAGGGTCTATTAAAAGACCGACGTCCTCTGTGATGATTTCTTTTATTCCGCCTACATTACTTCCAATGACAGGTTTTCCACAAGCCAATGCCTCAATCAATACAAGACCAAAACTTTCTGTAAATGAGGGGA
This sequence comes from uncultured Methanobrevibacter sp., assembly GCF_937906425.1. Lineage (GTDB taxonomy): Archaea > Methanobacteriota > Methanobacteria > Methanobacteriales > Methanobacteriaceae > Methanobrevibacter. The sequence goes on from NZ_CALCYR010000154.1 coordinate 1,187, forward strand.
GAATTAGAATGTCACAGCTTGGTATGATCTCTTCAACATTGTCCTTTGCTCCTGTAAAGTAAACATTGTCTATTTTGCCTTCAAGTTCATAGTCCTCAACTTTATCCTTCAGCTTTTCCAAGAGAGGTCCGTCTCCAACAATAAGTAGATTAAGCTTATTTTTCATCTCTCTTTTTGCTTCAATAATCAAGTCAACATTTTTCCTTTTTATTATGTTTCCTACAAAGAGAATGATTGGCTTGTCTGCTGCAATATTGAATTCATTGACCAGTTCCTTTTTAAATTTTTTCCTCTTTTCCTCTGTTGGCTTGAATTTGTTTACATCTACAGAATTCCAATGGATTTTTATTTTGTCTTTTATATTTTCAAGCCCTGTATTTATGATTTCGTCTTTTAGGGCATTGCTTACTGCAAGAATTGAATCTGCATCCCTTAAAACTTTCTTAATCACCGGTCTCATATAGGATTGCTTTTTATACATTTCAAACATGTCTGATCCATGGGCTGTAATATAGGTTTTTGTATTTGTCTCCTTTCCAACCTTGACTGCTGCCCATCCTGCTGGAAACAGGTAATGGCCATGGATGATGTCGATGTTTTCTTCTTTTACAAGCTTTTTTAATTCTTTTCTGGCATTTATTGCAAATAATAATCCTCTAAGGCCTGGAATGTTTAATCCTCTTGTTCCGATTACATGAATTCCATCTATATCCCTTATTTCCTTGTGAGGATATGTAATTACATATACTTCATGACCTTCCTCAATCAGTTTTTTGGCTAAACTGTGTATATGCACTCCAACCCCTCCAATATGTGGAGGAAATTGTCCAACCATTGCTATTTTCATTTTAATTGCCTCAAAATAATTATGATTATAAAAAGTGGAAATTATTTTATTTTAGATAAAATAATTTAATCTTATTATTATTTTAATTTTAATTCTATTTATTTATTGTATATAATCTGCTAATTTTTAGAATTTAATTGGATTAAAATAATTTTAAAAAGAGTTGTTTTATTAATTTTGGTCTTAAATTTATTTATTGAAGTAGTTTTTAAAATCAGTCTAAATTTTATTTATTAAATTAGTTTTTAAATTTAGTCTTAAAATTAGTTTTTAAATTTTATTTTTTTAGATTATTTTTAAAATTAGTCTTAAAAATTGAAAATAAATTAAATGAGTTAAAAAAAGATTAAAATTCACTGTGAGTATGATTTCTAGGTGTAATAATAAAAATATAAAAAAGAAAAAATTAAATTAGAATAAATCTATTTTAATTCATTCATTAATTGAGCTAAACTTGGAGCTCCGACGAATTTTACTTCGTCATTGATTGCAATTGCAGGAACTGCCATGATTCCGTAATTAATTGCTTTTTGTCTGCCTTCTTCTTCAGCAATATCGAATTGAATTACGTCAATTGCATCCCCTAATTCTTCTTTTGCTTGTGCTACAACTTGTTTTGCACCAGGGCAATGAGGACAAGTTGGTGAGGTAAATACTTCTACTTTAATTGCCATTTTTTCACCTTCGTTTACTTTTTAAATTAAATTAATTAAATTAATTTGATATTATATTATGTTCGTTAATATATAAATGTTCCTATTTGATTAAATAATTCTAAAATTAATATTTTTTTAATTATTTTAAAGGGGAACATTGCTTATTTGAACAAATTAAAAATTTTTGTCATGTATTTTAATCTGTTAGTCTGTTTATTGCTTATTTGAACAAATTAAAAATATTTGTTTCATATAAACTTTCAGTAAGGCTTTTTTCGCTTTTTGGATAATTTACAACTGTATAATTTGTTGCATTGGATTTTGATGCAGCTATTTTAATGGCCTGATTTTTATTTCCAATCTTGTCAATTAAACCAAGATTTTTAGCTTCATTTCCATTGTATTTAGTTCCATTAGCTAATTCGGCAAGTTCTTTAGCTTTCATATCTCTATTTTTAGCTATTTTGCCAATTAAATAAGTGTAATCTTGATCAATCATTGCCTGTGCACTGATTGAACTTTTATTTGTTTGATTTGAGTTAAGATATTTCTTGTTGAAGTGAGCGCTAAGATTATCTTTTGAATATTTGGTACTGTTTTTATAGCTAAGTCCTATTCCTCCAACGGAAGATGAGGGGCTTGCAACAGTGTAATCGGCACTACTTGCGATTAGATATGCTTCATCCATTCCCTTATCTCCAATATATGAAACAACTGGTTTGGATGAGTTTTTAATCATATTTGATATTTCTTCACTTGCAACCAAACTTCCACCATAACTGTTAATGTCTAAAACAATAGCCTTAATGTTTTTATCCGATTCTGCATCATTTATACAATTTTCAATTTCCCTTGCAGTCATGTAAACTGCTGTAGTGTTGGATTCGCTATAAGTAATCGCGCCATTTATGTTTATAACAGCAATTTCATCATTAGCCACTGCTAAGTTACTGAATGGTAAAATAAGAGCTATCAGTAATACTATTGCCAATATAATGAATGCACCGATTGCTATATTTGTCCAGTTTCTTTTATTTTCACTCATAGTACTCCTCATAATTCCTATTTTAATTTTTTAAATTTGTATAAATTCTTAAATTCAATAAATATTATAATAATTTATATTTATTTGAAATAATATATATGTTTATATATTTTAAAATTTTTTAATTATTCAGTGGATTTTAAATTGTTTAAGTAATTTTTTTAAATTTTTATTTTATAATTTTTAAATTTCAGGTGATTATTTGTCAAAAGTAGTAAAGTCTCCAGGTTCTGCAACCATTATAAATGCGATTTCAACTGGTTTAGGTTCTGCATTTGGTATAGATTTAAACATTACCGCAGAGGCTAAATTTTCAGATATTGGTATTGTTTGTTCTTCAGATTTGGGTGTAAACCCTAATTTAATGAATATTTGTGTAAAAAAAGTTTTGGATTATTATAATATTTCAAGTGAAAAGTCCTTGGATGATCTTCTTGGCAATTTGGAATTGGAAAATGGTGAAGGTATTCAGATTAGGACAAAATCCAATTTGCCTTTAGGTTCTGGTTTATCCAGCAGCAGTGCTTTATCCAATTCTGTTGTTTTGGCTACAGCTTCTTTGCTTTCTGAAGAATTTTCACTAAAACCTTTGGATGATTTTGAATTAATCAATTTAGGAATAGATGCTTCCCTTGAAGCCGGTGTAACTATTACAGGTGCTTTTGATGATGCTTCCGCTTCCTATTTTGGTGGAGTGACCATTACTGATAATGGTAAAAGAAAGATTTTGCATCAGGAAAAATTAGAGGAAAGGACCATTCTGGTTTTCATGCCTGATAAGGAGTCATTAAGCGGATCCTCTGATGTTAATCGTATGAAATTGATTGCTCCATATGTTAAATTGGCTTTTGAAAAGGCAATGAATAGGGATTATTTTGAGGCATTAACCTTGAATGGTCTTTTATATGGGTCTGTATTGAACTTTGACAATAACATTGCATTGGATGCTTTAAGTGCTGGTGCTTTAGCTTCAGGATTGTCTGGAACAGGTTCTTCTTTTGTTGCTATTGTTGAAGATGATTCCATAGATGAAGTCAAGCAGGCCTGGATTAAATATGATGGAGAGATTATTGAAACAAAGATAAATAATGATGGAACTAGATTAATTTAGTTTATTTTTATTTCTTTAGCTTCTTTTTTCTTTATTTTTAGTTTATTTTTCTTTTTTAAACTTTTTTTCTTTATTTTTAGTTTATTTCTCTTTCTTTAGCTTCTTTTTTTGTTTATTTTTAGTTTATTTCTCTTTCTTTAGCTTCTTTTTTTTTTGTTTAATTTCAGTTTAATTTTTATAATGTCATTTTTCATCAATTTTCATTCTATTTTTTTTAAATATTTAATTATTTTCTTTTTTTAAATCAATGTACTTTGCTTAAATCTCTCTTTTTGAGGCAGTTCCTGCAAATATTTAAAAATATCGTCCGGATTGTTCATTATGTTATGTTCATCAGTTCTTTTATGGAACAATTCCATCAATTCCTTATTGTTTGGACTGTTTAAGGCATATTTGTATTTGTATCTTCTTTTGTATTTTTCCTTAAGTCTTGGAAATTCCTGTTCTAGTTTTCTATAGAAGTATTCTCTGTTTCCTTCCCTAAGCGTTAGCCCCATTCCAAAACAAATTATTCCTTTTACATTTGTTTCTATACAGTAATCTATTATTTTATTTATATTTTCCTCATTATCATTAATATAAGGCAGTATTGGACATAACCACACGATTGTAGGAATATTTTCCTTATTCATTTTTCTTAAAACCTTGACCCTTTCCTTTGTTGTGCATACGTTTGGCTCTATCTTTTTGCATAATTCCTCATCACTTGTTGTCAGTGTCATCTGCACAACTGCCTTTGTCTTTTCATTTATTTTCTTTATCAGGTCCAAATCTCTTAGAATTAAATCAGATTTTGTAATGCATGTAAATCCGTGTCCATATTTATATATTAATTCCAGAGACTCTCTCATCATTCCCAATTCCCTTTCAATAGGCATGTATGGATCGCTCATGGATCCGGTTCCAATCATGACCTTTTTATTTTTATTCCTTAAGAATTTTCTTAATATTTCCAGACTATTTATCTTTATTTCTATGTCTTCAAAGTCATGATTCATGTTATAAACTTTACTTCTTGAATCACAGTATATACATCCATGTAAACAGCCTCTGTAAATGTTCATCCCGTTTTTATTTGATATGAGATGTTTTGTTTTTACATAATGCATATTATCACCTTTTTTTTCACTCAATGCTTGATTTTTTTGATTTAAAATTATATAATCATAGTTTTTAATTTTTGATTTATTATTAGTAGTTATTTTTAGATTTTATTGAGATTTTTTTAATTATTAAATTTCCTTAATATTTTTATATTCCTTATTTAATTTCCAATTTGTCTAAGAGCATTTGAAAAGTATCTTTCTTTTAAACTATTTATAATGTATGGTTTATTCAATTTTTAACAAATATTTTTGTTTTTCTTTTTATGTTTTTCAGGGCTTTGTTTTTTTAGGATTTTTTTTAATTTATATTTTTTCAAATCAATAACTAGGTTTAAATATTATGAAAAATAAAGTATAGTTATTATCAGAACTATGGAGTTATTTTTGTGGATGAGAAAGAATTAATGGGCTTATTTGAAAATGATGATGATGCTCGTATTCTTCTTGAAAAGTCTAGAAAAAGAATCGATGAAATTGATAATATATTAGTTAACTTAATTGGTGAAAGAACTTCACTTGCTAAGGATATCGTGTCAGCTAAGGTTTATTTGGGCATGGATATTTATGATAAGAATAGAGAAGATCAAATCCATTCCAAAATTGTAAAATTAGCCGAAGAAAAGAATATAGATACAGATATTCTCAGTGACATTATGAACATGCTAACAATTTTAAGTAAAAATAAACAGAAAGAAATTTTGGAGGAATGATTATGGGAAATATTAGAACTTCATTTGTAAAACGTATATCTAAAGAACTTATTGATACTCACGCAGGTAAATTCACTACTGATTTTGAAGAAAACAAAATTTTAGTAGCAGAATACTCTACTGTAAGTACTAAACACTTAAGAAACAAAATTGCTGGTTACATTACCAGATTAGTTAAACAACAAGAAAATCAAGCTTAAATAGCTTGTTGTTTTTTTCTTTTTTTCATTTAGATTTTTATCTAAATTTTACTACTTTTTTAAAACTTTTTACTAATTTTTATACTTTTTTTAATTTTATTAATTTTATTAATTTTATTAATTTAATTAATTTTATTAATTTAATTAATTTTATTAACTTAATTAATTTTATTAACTTAATTAATTTTATTAACTTAATTAATTTTATTAATTTAATTAATTTTATTAATTTTTTTAATTTTTTTAATTTTAGGGGCTGTTGAAAACCTATTTTAAAAATTTTTTTTATTTATTTTAATCAGTTATTTAGAAAATTTTTATAAAAATTTTTAGGATTTCAACAATGCCTAATTTTATTAATTTTTTTTTTAAAAAGTTTTTTAAGAATCACTTTAATAATTTCATTAATAATTTCATTAATAATTTCATTAATAATTTTTTAAGGATTTTTAATAATTCATCGAATTTTACTTAATTTTAAAAAAAGTCCTTAATTTGAATAAATAAGTATATAAATATGATTTACTATAATTAATTAATGTATAGAAATTTAAAAAAACTTATCGCAGGTTAAAGATTTTGCAGTATTGTCAAATGTTTAGCTTGTATAAAATTTATATTTATTAATTATTTTTTTATTATAAGAAAAAGGTGTGTAAATAAATGGAATTAATTGTAGCCAAATTTGGCGGTACTTCGATTGGAAATGGTAAAAGAATTAGGAAAGCTGCACAATCTGTTGTTAATGAGTATATGGATGGCAAGAAGGTTGTCGTTGTTGTATCAGCTATTAATAAGACTACGGATGATTTAGTAGCTATTGCTGATGAATCCATTGGTAAAGAAGTTACCGAAAAGCAATTGGCGGAAATTTTATCCATGGGTGAGAGAACCAGTATCAGAGTATTTTCCTCAGTTTTGGAATCTTTGGGAGTAAAATCCGAATACATTGATCCAGGTCACGAATTATGGCCTGTTATCACTGATAACAATTATGGGAAAGCTAAAATTGATTTTGAAAAAACAGAAGAAAAAGCTCAAGGCCTTTTTGAACTTTTAGAACAGGGAATCATTCCTGTTCTTTGCGGATTCCTTGGAAGAACTGAAGATGGGGAAGTAACCACTCTTGGAAGAGGCGGAAGTGATGTAACCGCTTTCCTTTTAGGTCATTGCCTAAAGGCGGATGATGTAATCATAGTTACCGATGTAAACGGTGTAATGTCTACCGATCCAAGAAAAATCACTGATGCTGAAAAATTGGATTATATCTCTGTAGAGGAAATGAGGGATTTGGCTACCCATGGCGCTCAAGTTTTACATCCACACGCTTTAAGATTTAAAGATCCTGAAATCAATGCAAAAATTATCAGTTTTGAAAAGGGAGATTTATCTGACCCTGGAACAGCTATTGTAGGTCCTTTTGAAGATTCTATGAGTAAATCAGTTACCTTACATCCTGAACCTATCTCTGTGGTTGCAGTTGTAGGTGAAAACTTGTTAAATCAAATCGGTTTGCTTGCAAAAATGACTACATTGGTGGCTGATGCCAACATCAATATCTACGGCATCTCTGCAGGTCAAAACTCAATCACATTGTTCCTTGACAAATGTGATGCGGATGAGGCTTATCACATATTGCATAATTTGGTGATTGCTGAGGACAGCTTAAGCTCCATTTCATTAGGTAGGGACATTGCAATGTTAACAATGATCAATCCTGATTTTATTGAAACTCCTGGAGTTATTTCTGAAATTACAAATCCTCTTAAGGAAAGTCAAATTAACATTGTAGAGATTTCATCCTCCCAAACTGCAATTGTGCTATTCATTGATTGGGAAGATGGAAAGGAAGCCTACAATTTAATTAAGGAAGTTTTATAACTTCCGCTTCTATTATTTTTACAAGTACGTTTTTACTTTAACTATTGGAGGAAGCCTTGCTTCCACGTTTTTTGATGTCTAGGTATTTTGGTTTAAATTTAAATAATGGTTCAAAGATTGGTTTTAATTATTACGAACTTATTTAGGTTTTCACTGATATAAGGTGTTTATAGGAATTATTTGATTGAAATAATTAATTTTTTAATTATTTTCAAAGTTTTAGATTTTTAAATTTTGTGATGATTGATTTTTTTTTAATTATTTTCAAAGTTTTAGATTTAATTAATTAATTAAAAATTGTTTAATATACGAAAAGGTGTTTTATATGGCTTTTGAAGGAACTGCTGTTGCTATGGTTACTCCATTTAAAGAAGATGGAACTATAGATGAAGAAGGTTATAGACAAAATATTAGCTGGTTGATTGACCAGGATGTTGACGGTTTGGTTGCTGCAGGTACCACTGGAGAATCTGCTACATTATCTCATGAAGAACATAGAAAAGTTCTTGACATCATGATTGATGAGGCTGATGGCAGAGTAGCCACTATTGCTGGAACCGGAAGTAATGCAACCAGCGAAGCATTGGAATTAACTAAATATGCAGATGATGCTGGAGCTGACATGGCTCTTTTAATCACTCCATATTACAATAAACCACAACAACATGGTGTTATTGAACATTACACTCAAATCGCTAATTCCGTGGATATTGATTTGATTGCATACAATGTTCCGTCCCGTACCAGTCTTGACATGGCTCCGGAAACCATTGTTGAACTTGCTAAAGTGGATAATATTGCCGCTTTGAAAGAGGCTTCATCAGATGTGGACAAAGTGTCCAAAACCATGAAATTATTAAGGGAAAATGGTTTGGAAGACGATATTGTCATCTTGTCAGGCAGTGATGAATTAACCCTTCCTTTAATGTCAATTGGGGCAAGAGGTGTAATCAGCGCATCTGCAAATATCGATCCTAGAACAATGGTGCAAATGGTAAACAATATCCTGGACGGAAACTATGACAAGGCTTTGGAATTACATTATAAACAATATGACTTGATTAAAGCTTTATTCATTGAAACCAGTCCTGCTCCTGCTAAAGAAGCATTGAAAATGATGGGAATGCCTGCAGGGCCTTTAAGATTACCTTTAGTTCCAATGTTGGAAGAGAATAGGGCAATATTGAAAAAAGCTTTAGAGGATGCTGAAATTATTTAGATTTATAAAAATTAATATGGATTAATTTAAATTTATTCTATAATTTTAGCCGTTATGATTTGTTTTGAGATTGATTATTCTTTTAATCTCCATTTTTTTATTAAATTTATTTAGATGATACTATGATTAAAGTTGCTGTTACCGGAGCCGCTGGAAGAATGGGCTCTGGAATTATAAAGAAAATTACTGAACAAGATGATATGGAAGTTGTGGCTGCAATTGAAATGCCAAACACTCCCCTTGCAGGTATTGATGCTGGCGAAAGGGCAGGTGTAGGCAATATTGGTGTAGCCATTACAGGTTCTGAAGACCTTGAGAAAACCTTAAAGGAATCTGGTGCTGAAGTATTGGTGGACTTTACCATTGCTCCTGCAGCTGTTGAAACAATCAAGGTTGCAGCTGACTGCGGAGTAAACCTTGTTGTTGGAACCACAGGATTTACTGAAGAGCAAGCTAAAGGGAATGCTGATGTCATTAAGGAAAAGAATATTAAGGCTGTTATTTCCTCTAACTTTTCAATTGGTGTAAATGTCTTCTTTAAGGTTTTAAAAGACTTGACTCCTATCTTGAATGACTTTGACATTGAAATTATTGAAGCTCACCACAATCAAAAGGCAGATGCTCCTTCCGGAACTGCAATGACTGCTTTTGAAGTGGTTGCTGATGCACTTGGCAGAGACCCTGAGGAAGTTGGGGTTTATGGAAGGCAAGGTCAAGTAGGTAAAAGAACTAAAGAGGAAATAGGTTTGCATGCAGTGCGTGGCGGAGATATTGTAGGAGACCACACTGTTTTGTATGTTGGAGACGGAGAAAGAGTGGAAATTAAACACATGGCACACACCAGAGAAGTATTCATTGCTGGTGTAATCCGGGCTTTAAGATATGTTGGTTCTGCAGAATCCGGTAAAGTCTCTGACATGTCTGACGTTTTAGGAATTTAATTTTAATTAATTTCATTCCTTTTTTTAAGATTTTATTAAAAAAATTATGGTAGGAATTTAATTTTAATTAATTTCATTCCTTTTTTTAAGAGATTTTATTAAAAAATTATGATTATCGAGATGATTTAAATGGTAAAAGTAGGTGTACTTGGTGCAACTGGAATGGTAGGTCAAAGATTTATCCAATTGTTGGCTGATCACCCTGATTTTGAAATAGCTGCTCTTGCAGCATCCTCAAGATCTGCCGGCAAAAAGTATGAAGACGCTACCACTTGGTATATGAATAGTGAAATGCCTGAATCTGTAAGGGATATTACTGTAATTGAAACTGACCCTGCACAAATGGATAAGGATGTTGAAATCGTATTCTCATCACTTCCTGCTGACTTTGCAGCTAAAGTTGAACCACAATATGCTAAAGACTTTGTAGTGGCTTCAAATGCAAGTGCTATGAGGATGAAAAAGGACATTCCTTTAGTCATTCCAGAAGTCAATCCACAATTTTTGGATATGATTGATGCACAGCAAAAAAACAACAATTGGGACGGTTTTATTGTAACAAACCCTAACTGTTCAACCATTGCTTTGACTTTAACCTTAAAACCTTTATATGATAACTTTAACATAAACAGAATCTATGTATCCACAATGCAAGCTGTTTCAGGAGCCGGTTATAACGGTGTTCCTTCCATGGCTATCTTGGATAACTTGGTTCCATACATTGGCGGCGAAGAGGAAAAGATGGAAAGCGAAACTTTACACCTTTTAGGTTCCCTTGATGGCGGAGAAGTAAAACCTGCAAACTTCTCATTAAGTGCATCATGCCACAGAGTGCCTGTTATTGACGGTCACACTGAAGCAGTGTTCGTAGAGCTTGATGATGAGGCAGACATTGACAAGATTAAAAAGACAATGGCTGACTTTAGAGGACTTCCTCAAGAATTAGGTCTTCATTCCGCTCCAGAACAACCTGTCATAGTCAAAGAAGAAGATGACAGACCTCAACCAAGAATGGATAGAATGGCTTATGGCGGTATGGCTGCGACAGTAGGCAGAGTCAGAAAAGATCAAGCATTTGATAACAGCTTTAAATATGTTCTTGTAGGACATAATACAATTAGAGGTGCTGCTGGTGCTTCTATATTAAATGCTGAATTGATTAATAAACAAATTTTATAATTTTTTATTAATTCTTTTTTTATTTTTTTAACTTATTTATGAAAATAGGAATATGGTTGATAGTTTATTTTATTAATTCTTTTTTTATTTTTTTAACTTATTTATGAAAATGAGAATATGGCTAATAGTTTAAAAAGTTTATTAAACGAATATTTAACGAAACTAATGATAATTGGAGACATCAAATGAAAAAGACGTCCCTATTGATTTTTCTATTAATTTTTGAAATAGTGGCAGTTACCTTAACCTTAGCCTTAGATGACATTTTCTACTTTTTTAACTTTACATATATCGGCTTGGGCCTTACAATTGGGATTTATCTCCATGTCTCAAATAGCAAATATTCAAGATATGGTAGGAATGTCATTCAATTGGCTATAGGATTGTATATGCTTGTTTTTCTTGGATTCATGTCCCATGAGAACATGATGATAGAGGGATTCTGGTATTACCTGTTTTTAGGCTCATTTACAGCGGCAGTAATTCATTATGCCGTTGCAAAGATATTCGGTCCGCTATTGTTTGGTCGTGGCTGGTGCGGATATGCATGCTGGACCGCTATGATTTTGGATTTATTGCCATACAAATATCCAAATCAAAACCTTGACTATAAGAGAAAAGGATTTGGATATATTAGGCATATACTCTTTATTGCATCATTAGTTCTTGTTTCAGGACTATTCCTATTTAAAATAAACAATTTGGAAATGTGGATGTTTTACTTATTCCTCTTAGGCAATATAATTTATTATGCTATTGGAATAGCTCTTGCATTTGCCCTTAAGGATAATCGGGCATTTTGCAAATATATATGTCCTACAACAGTTTTTTTAAAGATTTCAAGCTATTTTTCATTGCTTAGGATAAAGCATGATGAAAATTCTTGCATAAATTGTAATAAATGTCTAAGGGTTTGTCCTATGGAAGTGGATATCTTTGACAATTCCAGAAAAAGGGAAAATGGGACTGAGTGCATACTTTGCTTGAATTGCATTAAGGAATGTCCTCATAGTGCTTTGGATTTGTAGGGATTGTATTAATGAAAGTTCTTATGGTGCTTTTGTTTGCAGGTTGGATATTGAATTTGTTTAATTTTTCTTTTATTGGATCTTTTTCTGATTTTTTTTAAAAAAAGAGGATGACCCACAATTTTTACTATTTTTTTATTTCTTATTTTATTAATTTTACTTTTCTAAGTTTTTTTACTTTTATTCCATTATTTTTCATATAGCTTAAAAAGATAAATTCAATAAAAATTTATTTAAATAAGTAACGATTTATATTTATTTACAAGAGGATTTTTCTGAAAATTTTGGTTTTTTAATTTTTTAGTCAATTTTTATTTGATTGATTCAAATTCGATTAAAAGATTTAAATGTTTTTTATCATTTTAATATTGGTCTAAAACTTTCTAACTTTGTTTTGGAAAATCCTGTGAATTGGAGGATGAGATGAAAAATAAATATTTTTTCTTGTTTTCTCTAATTTTTATCTTGATTTTCAGTCTTTCTGCTTCCAGTGCAGTTTCCTCGGACATTTCTCAAGATAATTTAAATATTGGTGAAAATGAGAACTCCTTTATTGATTTAAACTCTTATTCTTCTTTAAAAAATTCAAATCTTCCTATAAATATTGAGGACGGTGATTCTAGTAGTAATTCTCAAGGTTTAGAAACTCTCCAATTAAATGAGAAAAGTGAGGATGGTAGTTTAGATAATTTAAGTGTCAGTAAGTCTCATGGCGTTTTTAATGATTTAAGCACTGCTTATGAGGAATCCGGTTTTAATGATTTAAGCACTAACAATAGAGATTCTAATGATTTAATCACAGCTTATAAATATCTTGGCTTGGATGATGAAGAATCTGATGATTTGCTTAATGAAAGCACTGAAATTCTTAATGAAAGCGCTGAAATTCTTAATGAAAGCGCTGAAATTCTTAATGAAAGTGATTATCTCTTTTTAATAAGTCCTGACAATCTGAATATTTTCTTTGATGATTCAAATACATTAAAATCTGAATATGCTGGTTGTACATTGGTATTTGAAGGAAATTTCACTGATTTAGGTGTTTTAAAGATTTCAGGGGATTCAACTTTAATTACTGCACGTGATAATCTATTTAAAAATACTGTATTTTCCATATTGTCAGATAATGTAAGCCTTACAAATCTTAATTTTGATTTGGATGAGGTATTTGATGAAAACAATAATGCAGGTATTTTTCTTTTATCTGATAATCTCATCATTTACAACATTACTATGAATTGCACTGTTCCTAAAAACACAAGGGGATTCTGTATTTATGGTGAAGGTTTAAATGAGGATAGGATCAGTGGTTTAAGCATTATCAATTCTACATTCAATTATGCATATCCCGGTTTAAACGATTCCTTTGATTATGGCATCTATTTAAATTATCTTGATGATGTCATTATTTCAGGAAACCGGATTGAATCCGTTCTTCCATTGGAATCTGTTGATTCCAACAGCAATTACGCTGGATTTGACAGTTATTCCGTTGGAACACTCGCATTAAACCATATAAATAATTTAAGCTTGTCCTCCAACTACATTCACACATCCGTTAATGGTTCAGGATATGTCAGTCCAAGTCTTGAAACAATTTTGATTAACGGATCTGAAGGGATTTTAATTGAGGAAAACACTATTCTCGCAGAGGATTTCTACACTGCCAAGGGCAAGGAAAATCATATTGAAGCAATTCATATCTTCTTCTGTGATGACAGCACAATCATTTCAAATGAAATCGGTGTCAAGACCAGTGGAGGACGTTCTGGAGTGGGATCAGCCTATCCGATTTATATAAGCGGTCCTGCAGACAATATGAAAATTGCCTTTAACAATATATCCACAGAAAGTTCCGGTCCAAATATAGGTATCCATTCCCAAAACTACTTTGGAAACACTCATATCGACATTATAAGCAATTTCATTAATGTCACAGGCCTTGCAAGTACTCATTCATGGGCAATTCTTTCAGGAATTGAAGTTCAGGACGATAATGACATTATTATGAACAATACAATCATTGTAAACAATATTGGCAATTTCAATATAAACAACAATATTTACGGAATCAGCTATACGCAAAACATGAATGGGAATCATACATATGATATCCAGTACAACAATATTACAACAAACGGATATTATGCCATTAAGCTGTCAGGAGCTGATTCATTGCTTACAGATTCAGTTGTTGCAAACAATGTCCTGAATTCCAAGTCATTAAGTGGAAACAGTGCGGTTACAATTGGTGCAGGTAAAAACAACACCATTTTAAACAACACTGGTGATGACTTGAAAAATAAGATGGATGATGATGAAAAACCGAAATGGCTTAAGGATTATTCAAGCCAAGCAAAACCATCATCAAATACTTTCCAATGGATTGCAAATACTGTAAATGCCGCTTCCAATGGTACAGGCTTTTCAGATAATATTGCTGATGGCAGCGGATTGATTGACAATGGAGGTAACAGCAGCAATGGAAATGGTACCGGTGATGGAGATTCCCTAATAAGCGGTGATGGAGACTCTGCAGTTAACAGCAATTCATCCCAAGGTGGAAATGAGTTCACTGATTCTAATTCAAGTTCCTCCTCTGATGGAAATGGAACTGGGGAAATTGAGCTTCCAATCGATCCAAGCAATACAAATCCTGTTCCAGACAACAACGCTACAGAGGCTGTAAACTCAACAATAGCCAATCCTGATGAAGATTTTGCCCAAGTTACAAATCAGACAAATTCAGTGGAAAACAATACTGAATTGGTGAATACTACTGAAAATCAGAATCAGGACAGTGATGAGGATTCAAATGATTTAAACTTGGATAATGAGGATTCCGATAGCAATCCTGGAGAATCTCCAGATGAATTGGATTCAGACAGTTCAAGTGAGCCCGATAGTTCAAGCAGTGATTCCACTGTCTCCAGCAAGGCATCAAGCCCTGGATTAAGCGGGGCAGCTGCATCCAAAAAGGCTTATGAACTTGATAAGGATAAAGATATTATAGTCGATAAGTCTGTTGACAATATTGCTTTGGCAGGAATCTGTTTAATTTTTGTCCTTTTACTTATTATAGGTTATAAACGTCAAAAAGATCGTGATGAAGAGGAATAAGTAAAATTTTAACTTTTTAAAAGAAATTTTGGGTTTTTAGAAAAAATCCTTTCAAGGGTTTTTAATATTTTGTTTTTTTAATTAAATTTTGTTTGGTTTTTCTAAAATAACTCATTTTTTTACTTTTTTTGTTTTTTTAATGATTTTAATTCTTTTTTATCTTTTTTATTATTTATTTTATTTTACTTTTATCTGTTTTAGTTTCTTCTTTTATTTTTATGCATTATTTTATTTATTTTATTTTCTTATTTGACTTTAAAAATTATTCTTTTTTCTTAATTTCTAATTTAACTAATTTTAATTAAGAATAATTTTTAATTTTCATTTTATTAAAAATTCTTAATTTTTCTTATTTTCCTTAAAACACTATCTATTTTTTATATTTTTATTCAGTTTTCTTTTAATTTTTTATAAAATTTGAAAAACTTTTAAATTCATTATTAAAATAAAATATTATAAAATCAAATACTTTAAATAGTAGTTTAAATAGATTTTTAAATGTATTTTAATTAAAGATTAATCTATATTGGTTAGCATTAAATTAAATTGTATTTAAGTGATAATAATGGCTCTTGAAAATTCTAGTGATATGGAAAGACTTCAACAATTGGTTAAATCCTCTCTGTTGGAAATCAATAAACTAAAGATGGAAATAGTGAAACTAAAAGAAAATCAAAATTCCCTTACTTCTGAAGAGGAATTTAATTCATTTAAGTCAGAATCTGAAAAATCTTTAAAACTGAAGGATGATGAGATTGCTGAGTTGAAGGATAAGTTCAATCAAGAGATTGAAGATTTGCAACTTAAATATGATGAAGATTTAACTCTTAAAAACAGTGAATTGTCTGAATTGAAGGACAAGTACGAAGGTGAGATTTCAAGTTTGAAATCCCAGTATGAGGATGACTTAAATCTTAAGGAAAATGAAATTTCCCAATTGAAAAATCAGTTTGATGCAGACTTAAAAAAGAAGAGCCTTGAATTGACTGACTTTTTGGAAAAGTTTGATAAGGACATCAAATCCAAGAACGATGAAATTGATGAGTTGAAAGGAAAATACGATGAAGATATCAGCATGAAAAAGCTGGAAATCGAAAATCTGACAAATTCCTTAAATACAAATATAGATGTCTTGAACAAGACAAAGGATCTTCTCTCCACAAAGGACAGCACCATTGATGACTTGAACAATAGAATCAAGGAGCTTTCCGATTTGAATGAATCCCTTTCCAACATGAAGGAATCATTTGATGAGGAATTGAACAACTTCAAAACCATTGAGCTTGGAGAGTTTAATCTTAAATTGAAGGATGCCTTAAATGAGGTCAGTGCAAAGGATAATGAGATTCAATCCATTTCCAATGATTTAAAGATTTCCAATAATAAGTTGAATGACCTTAAGCGTCAATTGGAACAGTCCAAGGAGGATTACAATGAGGCTAACATTAAGTTGGCTGATGCCTTAAGTTCCATAGATGATAAGAATACGGAAATCCAATCACTTAACAAGACAATTTCATCCCAGAAAGAGAATATTCTTGACTTGAAGAACAATTTGGTCAATAAGGACAATCTTGTTGCTCTTCAAAGGGAATTGGATTCACGTGATGTAGCTATTAGGGAAAAGGATATTCAAATTCAATTGCTGAAGGACAAGTCTGTTTCCAGAGAGGAATACTCCAAGGTTCAAAATGAATTGTCCAAAAAGGATCTTCAAATTAAACGCTTGAATGAGGTAAAGGATCTCTTCTTTGAATTGTCTGACAATGATTTCATTGATGATAGTGATGATTCCATTGTTAACTTATCCTCAAGTGATGATAAGTCCCTATTGGAGTTAAACAATATTAAGAAAGAGCTGGAATTGGCTAAGGAAAACAAGGTCAAGTTCAAACTTGTTGACAGCAATGATGATGAAAAGATCATTGAATTGGCTGAGTCCAATATGGAGGAAAGCATTCCTGACGTTAATGGTTTGGATATTAAGAAGGTCACTAAAGAAGAAGAGAAAAGTAGTTCTGATGAACTTCAAAAGCTTAAAGAAGAGTTGGAAGGATATAAGTCATCTGTTGAAGAATTGGAAAAATACAAGGAAGTTTATGACAAGTTAACCGCTCCTCAATTGAAGAACTTAAATTCAATCCAGTCCCAAATATATCACTTGTTGCCTGATGAAGCTTTAGACACTTTGTCTTTAAAAGAGTATTTGAATGAGATTGCTTTTAAAAACCTTTCATTTGGTAATACAAAGAATATTCTTAAGAGTTTGGAAAGAAAAGGCTATGTTGAAGTTGCTAAAAAAGAAAACGACATTTTCTTCTGGAAAAAGCTACCTTTACCTGAATAATTTATTTATTCAGTTTTACTTTTTTTATTAACTTAAACCATTTTAAGCATTTTAAGCATTTTAAGCATTAATGCTTAAAATGCTTAAAATGCTTAA
>NZ_CALCYR010000155.1 GCF_937906425.1 uncultured Methanobrevibacter sp.
TTTATAAATTTAATTTAAATAATTTAATTTTTAATTATTTTAATTTTAATAATTCTATTTATAATAAGTTTAAATTTAATCATTTAATTTTTTATAAGTTTATTTAATATTTTATTGGTGTTAAAATGGATATTGAGGGTTTTGTTAGAGGACGACTTAATGATGGTGAAAATGAGGATGAACTTAAGTCAATCCTTGCAGAAAGAATTAGGGAATTTAAAGACATTTCAAAAGATCATTCTATTCTTATGGCTGAAAGCGTAATAGATGAGGTCAAGACAACACTTGAACTTAACAGCACTGATGATGATTTTTTAAAGGAAATCATTACTGTTCCAAAGGCAAATGTTGGAATGGGTAAGATGGGTGTAGGTTCACGTGGTGCTGGAGACTTCTTTGTACACAGAAAGATAGCTGAGATTGTAAAAAGTACAAATATTCAATCTGTTGTAGATCCAAATGCTCAAGATGATGGAGGAGTTGTCAAGGTTCCTTCATTTGGAGATGATGTTTATGTAACCACTGCAGTTGACGGTATTCATTCAAGACTTAGTGAATATCCATTTTTAGGCGGTTTTCACGTTACCCGCGCTACATTAAGGGATGTCTGTGTTATGGGAGCAGATCCTGTAGCTATTCTAAGTGACTTGCACCTTGCAGATGATGGTGATGTTGGAAAGCTCTTTGATTTTACTGCAGGGGTCTGTGCAGTCTCTGAACTTATTGATGTTCCTCTTGTTGCAGGAAGTACATTGCGTGTAGGCGGGGACATGGTTCTTGGAGACCGTCTTGTAAGTGCTGTAGGAAGTGTAGGTGTTTCACAATATCCTCCAACAGCCAGAAAAGGTGCAACAGATGGAGACATTATTCTAATGACTGAAGGTGCAGGAGGTGGAACAATAACCACAACAGCACTTTATAATGGTTATTTTGATGTTGTATGGGATACAATGAATATAAGTTTTGTAAAGGCTTCAAAGGCATTGTTTGACAATGATTTGGTTAAGGATGTTCATGCAATGACTGATGTAACCAATGGAGGTCTTCGTGGAGACGCTCATGAAATTTCAGAAACAACAGGTGTCGGTTTGGAGTTTTATCATGACAAGATCAAATCAACAGTTTCATCCAATGTCTTAAACATGCTTGAAGATTTGGATATTGATCCATTGGGAGTTTCCACAGATTCATTGATGTTGGTTGTTCCTCCTGAAATCGCTCCTGAAGTTGTTAAGGCTGTAAGTGATGTTGGAGTTTACATAACTGAAATTGGTGAGGTTAATAATAAAGGTTCTCCAGTTCTAATTAAGGAAAATGGGGAAGAGGAAACCTTGGTTCCTTTATTCAGGGAAGCAGCTTATACAAAGATTAAGAAATTGGTTGGAGACACAACTCCTGAAGACTTTGAGATAATGAAAGAAAAAGTTCAAAAGGCAGCTAATAGTTCTATTAAGAAAAAGGAAAAAGTAATTGATTATATTTTGAATAATAATTAATTATTTTCTTTATTTTTATTTTATTTATTTTTATTTTACTTATTTTTATTTTACTTATTTTTATTTTATTTATTTTTTGAATAATTTTTTATTTTCTTTTTTCATTCTTTCATTACAGTAATTATACAATTTTTATCTGAGTAATTAAGCATCTTTTTTTCATTTTTTATTATTAACTGCTCCTTCATTTCTATTTTCATGCTTTTAAATTAAAATTCTAAAATTGTGTATTCATAACAATTACTAAATATTTATATTTAGGCATGCCAAAATTTTTAAATTATTAATTCAAATATAAATATAAGTAAAGAAATTTTAAATTATTTTTAATTGCGGTGATATAATGGGTTTTTTCGAAAATATGGGAAATCCTCAAGGGAAATTAGGAAATATTCAATTAAAATCTATGAATAAGGAACATACTCCAGTTGCATTATGGGGTTTAAAACATTTAAATGCTTCACCTGATGATATTATATTGGATGTAGGATGTGGGGGTGGAATTAACATCAATCGTATGGCACAAGAGGCTAAAAAGGTTTATGGTGTTGATTACAGTAAGGAAAGTGTATCTCTCTCACGTGAGGTAAACGATGATTTGATTAGGCAAGGTCGTGTTGAAGTGGTAGAGGGCAATGTTATGGATTTGCCTTTTGAAGATGAAACATTTGATGTTGTAACTGCATTTGAAACCGTCTATTTCTGGCCTGATATGGAAAAGTCCTTTTCAGAGGTTAAAAGAGTTCTTAAGCCTGGAGGCATGTTTTTAATTAGTTGTGAATCAAATGGAAATGACAATATTATAATGAAATTATCTGAAAAACTAATGAACATGACTGCATATAATGATGTTCAATTAAAACAATTTTTGCAAAATGTTGGATTTAATGAGATAAAGATTCACATTAGGGATGGAAAAAGAAAAGTGGAAATAATCAAATATGATGGAAAAACAGTTGAAATCGATGACGATTATGATCATTTTTCAATTTCAGACAGGTTTGTGCCTTGGTTGGCTATAACTGCTATTAAATAATTTTTTTATTATTTTTTGGCTATTTTTATTATTCTTTTTTTAATTTTGTTCTTGGTTTTTATTTTATTGTTTTTTTAGTTATTTTTTTATTCTTTTTTTAATTTTGTTCTTGGTTTTTATTTTATTGTTTTTTTTCAATTTTCACTATTTTTTTTGAATTTTTACATTAATTTTTAATTTTACTAATTGGACTTTATTTTTTTATTTAAATTAAATTTTATTTTATTTTTTAAAAATTACTATTTTAAAGCAATATTTCATTAAAATAGTAATTTAAAAAGCTTTTTATACTATAAAAACTAATATCTATTTACTAAATTTTTGTAGGTATTTTATGTTTGACAATAAGGGTTTTCTCTCAATGATGGATGGGATTTTAGCTGTTTTTCTTCTTGTATTGGTTTTGATTTCCTTCAATATGATTATGGATATGGAAGTTCCAAGCCTTAGAGAGGAAAACAATCAATTCAATGCTGCCCAGGATATTATGGAGTCAATGTCATCTAAAATTGATGCTAAGGATTATTCTCTATTGGAAAAGGTTTCATTTACCTTGTCTTCTCTAAATAATTCAATATCCTCTCAAAGAAAAGCAAAGGCAATAGTCTCAGATTATTTTGAGAATTTCATTGAATCAAAGGGCAATTATAAGGATTACAAATATGTCTTGCTTGAAACAAATCAATTGGATAATGTTGAATTGTATTCCACTGGAGATTATTCCAGCGCCTCTGAAGTCTCTGTTGCAATTAGAAATTGCGGAAACTATTCCTATAAGCTGTATATATTCCAGGATTGATTTTAAATTATTTCAAGCTTAAAATTAAAAAACTAATATATATTTTAAAGGCTTGATATTAAATTCTTTTTAACTTATAAGATTATTTTCTTAATTCTCTTTAAAAATAATCATCTTTATATATTGGAATTAATAAATATTTAATTGTTGAAATATTATACTTGTTCTATTTTTAAATTTATTTCATTTATGTCTGCCCTGGTGGTGTAGTTTGGATAACACGTGGGACTGCGGATCCCATTCCCCGGGTTCAAATCCCGGCCAGGGCATTTTTAATAAATCATATCTAACTTTTTTTAAAATTAATTAAATCTTATGGTTGATTAAATTTTTTTATTCATCTTTGTTTTAGATTTGATGTTTTGATTAAATTTTTTTATTCATCTTTGTTTTAGATTTGATATTAAGATTAATTTTTATTTTGTTTAATTTAAATTTAAATTAAAATTTATTCTTGGTGTGAGGAGAATTTGTTAAATTAAAATTTATTCTTTGATAAGGAGTCTTCTGTTTATTTAAATTTAAATTAAAATTTATTCTTTGAGGAAGAGTCATGCTTAATGCAAATACATACGTTACAAGTGAAAAGGGTATTGGTGGAACCATTAGAAATCGTTGGGAGGATTTTTATGTGGAAGAAATTCCTGAATTTATTCCAGATGGAGAAGGTCCAAACATTTATATCTGGATTGAAAAGTTAGGCAGAACAACTTTGGATGTCTTGCTTGACATTTCAAGAGATTTGCACATAGATAGAAAAAGGATGGGCTTTGCAGGGATGAAAGATAAGAATGCAATTACCCGCCAATGGATTTGTATAGCAAATATGGATTCTAATGAGCAGTTCAAGCAGGTTGAAGCCTTGGCTGGAACCATTCATAACACTGAATTTTTAGAACTTGTCCGTGGCCGTAAAAAACTTAGAATGGGTCAGCTTAAGGGAAACAAGTTCCGTATTCTCATAAAGGACATTGAAGGAATGGGCAGTGGGGATGAAAAGCTTAGAACTCTCGCCATTGAGGATGCAGCCAAAAGGGCGGATTCCATATTAAAGACTCTTGAAAAGACAGGTGTTCCAAACTACTTTGGCTGGCAAAGGTTTGGAAAGCCTCGTACCAACACCCATTTGGTTGGAGAGGCTCTTATTCAAAATGACTTGAAGGAGGCTGTTCGCCGTTATATAGGCAATCCTCATCCTGATGAAAGTGAGGACACTCAAATTGCCCGTAAGGCCTATGATGATGGAGACCTTGAAGGATCATTGGAATTGATGCATGGTGGTATGCGTTATGAGAAAATGATGTTAAGGGTTTTAATCAAGGAGCAGAAAAGAGCAATTAAAAGAATGGCTGAAGCTGAAGGCGTATCAATTGAGGAAATTGACAAGTCTCAAGTTGAATTGCCTGATAAGGCATATAAGAATGCAATTCATGCACTTCCAAAGCCTTTGCAAAGAATGTTTGTTCACGCTTACCAATCCTATCTCTTCAATGCTGTTGTCAGTGAAAGGGTTGCAATGGGTATGGATAAGTATATTGAAGGAGACATTGTCATTGACAAGGAGGAACATATTGTAAGGGACAAGAGCAATGAGGAATTTCAGGAAATGGTTAATAATTTTGAAATAAATCAGACCTGTCCTTTGTTTGGTACTAAAGTTCCATTTGCTGGCGGTGAGGTTGGTAAGATGGAAGAGGCTATTTTAAACAGTTATGGATTGACTAAAGCTGATTTTGAAGTTCCTAAAATGCCTCGTTTAGGAAGTCATGGCTTAAGAAGGGCTATGAGATTTCAGGTATGGGACACAAGTGCTGTAGCAACTGAGGACGGAGTTTTATGTGAGTTTTCCATTGACAAGGGTTCCTATGCAACTGCAGTCCTAAGAGAAGTTATGAAAGTGGATGTAATTTAATTTCTCTTTATTTCTTTTTTAAGAATTTTTATTATTATTTTTTAATTCCTTTTTAAATTATTTTTCTTGCTTTTTTTTTTTAAATTATTTAATTTTTTATTAAATTTTAAATAATTTTTTATAATTTTGCTTGCTTTTTTTTAAATTATTCAATTTTTCAGTAAATTTTAAATAATTCTAATTTAAATTATAATTAAAGCTTACATGGGGTTAAATCATGAAATTTAATTATATGACTATTTTAGTTAGGGATTTGGAAAAGTCTGTTAAGTTTTATACCGAACTTGTTGATTTAAAGGTTTTAAGAAAAATAAATCCTCCAATGGGGGAAATTGTCTTTTTGGCAAATGCTGAAGGTGAAACAATGCTTGAACTTTTAGGTTTTGAAGAGGGTGAAAAGGTTGAAACCAAATCATTAACATTAAGTTTTCAAGCAGAGGATTTGGAAAAGGTTTATGAAAAAGCAGTTGAATTAGGTTATAATCCTTCTCCTATAGTTAATCAGCCTCCTAAACCAGCTCATTTCCATTTGGAAGACCCTGATGGAATAACTGTTGAGTTCAGTATTTAATTTTATATTTTTATTTTTACTATTTTTACTATTTTTTCTTTATTTTTTCATTTATTTTTATTTTATTTTCATTTATTTTCATTTATTTTTATTTTATTTTCATTTATTTTCATTTTTCTTCATTTTTCTTCATTTATTTTCATTAATTTTTATCTTATTTTTATTTTATTTTCATTTTTCTTCATTTATTTTTGTCTTAGTGTTATTTTCATTTTAAGTATTTTTTAAAAACTTTTATAATAGTTCCTATATAATATAATCAATTGAAATTTATTTGGAATTTACTTTTAAATTAATAATTATTTTTGTGATTTTTATGATTGAATGTAGAAATATTTCTAAAGGTAAGGCTAATGGGGAATTGATTGTTTCAGATGAGGCCATTAGTTTTTTAGGCGGTGTTGATCCTGAAACTGGAATTGTCATAGATCCGAATCATGAATTGAAAGGCCAATCCATCAAGGATAAAATACTTTTCATTCCAGGAGGAAAAGGTTCAACTGTAGGGTCTTATGTTATTTTTCAAATGAAAAAGAACAATACAGCTCCTCGTGCCATTATTTGTTTAAAAGCGGAACCTATTATTGCAACCGGTGCAATAATGTCTGACATTCCAATGGTGGACTCTCCATCTGACGTTTCTAAATTAACTAATGGAGTTAATGTAGAAGTTGATAGTGATAATGGATTTATTTCTATTGTTTAATTTAAATTATGAATTGATTGACTTATTTCAGTTTGAATAAATAATTTTTACACAAATTTTAAGTTTTATAGTTTTTAAAAACTTCTCCCTTTTTTTAAAGGTTCAGATTTTTATTCCAATTAATTAATGAGATGATTAAATGCCTGCTATTTATATTAAAAATGTAAATATATTAAATCCCTTTGATGAGGAAGTTTTGGATGAAAGACATGTCTTGATTAAAGATGGGAAGATAGAGTCTTTGGATTTAAACGAAGCGGATTTGTTTAATAATTATATTGTTATTGATGGTGAAGATAATTATCTTATGCCTGGTTTTATAGATTCTCATGCTCATATAATGGCAAATGGTTTTCATAAGGAGGATACAATGAAAAATCCTCTTGCATTGCACTTTTACAATGCAATTGAAAACATGAAAAATACCATTGATGCAGGAGTAACTACTGTTCGTGACTGTGGACTTGCAGACATTGGAGTGAAAATGGCTCAAGAAAGGGGGATTTTCCCTTCTCCAAGATTAAACATTTCAATTAAGCCCCTTGCTATTACAGGAGGGCATTTTGATTTTTATCTCAATTCAGGCTTTGATATGGAATTGGCCTATCCAGGTTTCCCAATCGGCACCTGTGATGGGGTTGAAGGTGTTTTGAAAAAGACCCGTGAGGTCATTAGGGCACGTGCAGATTTCATTAAGATTATGGCCAGCGGAGGAATATTGTCTCCAAACACCTCTCCTGAGTTTTCACAATTCAATCCAAAGGAACTGAAGACTATTGTTGATGAGGCAAAAAGCAATAATCTTAAGGTTGCAGCACATTGCCATAGTTTGGAAGGTATTAACAAATGTGCAAAGGCAGGCATTCGTTCAATTGAACATGGTACCTTTATTGATAGAAAGACTTCACAGCTTCTTGCAAAAAAGAGAATTTATCTTACCCCTACCCTGATTGTTCATCATGTACTTATTGAAGAGGGTTTTCCTGTTTGGGACAATTTCGCTCATGACAAGATTAAGAAACTAAAGGAAGTTGTTAAGATTCAAAAGGAAAACATTGCAGTTGCATATGAGGAAGGGGTTAAGTTCCTGATGGGCTCTGACTGTGGTGTTATTGATCATGGTAGGAATTTGGGAGAGCTTGAACAATTGGTTGAGGTTGGTTTGTCTCCTCTTGAAGCCATTCGTGCAGGAACAATTGAAGGAGCTAAATTCTTTAATCAGGAAGATCAATTAGGTTCTATTGAAAAGGGAAAAATAGCTGATATGATTTTGATTAAGAAAAATCCGATTGAGGACATTTCCTCACTTTCAAATCCTAAGAATATTGTTTCTGTAATTCAGGGAGGAAAAGTGGTTAAATAGCTTTAAGTTGTTTAATTAAGTTTTTTTCTTTAATTTTTTTCATATTTTTTATATTTTTTTAAGTTTTTTTCTTTATTTTTTTCTTATTTATTTTTTTTTTAAATTTTTTTTAAGTTTTTTTCTTTAATTTTTTATTAGTTTATTTTTATTTTTTTTAAGTTTTTTTTCTTTATTTTTTTCTTATTTTTTAAATTTTTTTTAAAATTTTTTTCTTTAATTTTTTCTTATTTTCTTATTTAATCTAATTAAAGTTATTTTTTGATTATTTAAAATCATTTTTTTATTTATTTCTATTGTAAACTATCCTTTTCTTTTTTTAGATAATTTTTTTAATAAAATTTTAAATTTAATTAATATTTTTTTAGGTAAACAAAAATTTTATATACTTATTTTATAATATAGTTAAATATAATTA
>NZ_CALCYR010000156.1 GCF_937906425.1 uncultured Methanobrevibacter sp.
GAAAGATTATTATGGTTTTTGAAAGATTATTATGGTTTTTGAAAGATTATTATGGCTTTGTTGAATTCATTTTAGAATTTTCAACAAAACCGATTAATAAGAGTTTTAATTAAATTTTAAGTTATTAAATTAGTTTTTCTTCAAAACTTATTTGATTTGTTTCTTTAAATGTTTAATTCAAATAAATTAGCATTTTCAACTATTTCCTCTGCAGTTAATTTGGAAATGTAATCAATGAATAATGTTCTAAAGCTTCCAGTTCCTAATTTATTTTTCATAACTTCCTCTGCAGCTTTTTCCCCGGCAATGGCCATCAATGCACTTCCAGCAATTCCTGCAATAAAAGCATCATTTGCTCCGTGATATGATCCAATAACAGTGGATAACATACATCCGCTGCCTGTAATGAGAGGCATTATAGCATCTCCGTTTTCTAGACAAAATGTTTTTTCTCCATCTGAAATGATATCAATTGGGCCACTTGCCAAAACAACGGTGTCTAATTCATTTGCCAATTCCTTTACAATCAATCCGTTAATGTCTAGATTTTCCTTTGAGATGATGTCGCTTTCTGCTACATCCACTCCTTTTCCAGCAGAATCATTGTCCTTATTGAATGAGAATTCTAAATCGATTAATCTGGCTATTGCCTTAATCTCAGACATGTTTCCTCTTATGATTCCAATTTTATAGTTTTCAACCAATTCCTTTGTGATTCTATTTCTAAGTCCGCTGATTCCTGCTCCAACAGGATCAAAAACAATAGGGGTATTGGTTTCATTTGCCTGTTTTGCACCTTTTATTATTCCTTTAACCTGTGCTTGATTGATTGTTCCTATGTTTATTACAAGTGCACTTGCAATGTTTGTAATTTCAGCTACCTCTTCTGCATCTTCAGCCATTATTGGACTTCCCCCTGCTGCAAGTGATGCATTTGCACAGTCTGTTACAGTTACAAAATTAGTTATGCATTGGGTTAGGGGGGTTTGTTCCCTTGTATTTTTATATGCAATTTTAATATCTTCTAAAATTGATTTTATATTTTCACTTTCTTTGATAATGACTTCTTCACTCATTTAAACACCTCTTTTTGTATAAAATTAATTAGTCTTATTTAAAAATTTATTTAATCTAATTTTATATTAAATTAATTAGATTTTTTTAAAAATTAAATATTGTTCTTATTTTATTTTTAAATTATTTTTCTTTATTTAAAAATTAAATATTGTTCTTATTTTTTTATTTAATTTTTTTTAATTAAATTATTTTCTTAACTTTTAAGTTCTATACTTTATTTTAGTTTACATGATATATAACAATAGTTATTTTTTATATTTTTTAATTTAATTTCTTGTTTAATATTTGTCTAAAAATTCATTTTTAATAAGTTTTTAATAAGTTATTAATAAGTTTTTAATAAGTTTTCAATAGTAAACTATTTAAATGACTAAATTCTAAATTAATATTGTTGAATATTTTAAGTAAAAGAGTTATTACTTAACTTATCTAATTAATTTTTAATAATTATTTGCCTCGGTGGCTCAGTCTGGTAGAGCGCGAGACTTGTAATCTCGTGGTCGCGGGTTCAATTCCCGTCCGGGGCTTTTATAATTATGCATTGATTGAATAAAGATAGTCTCTTTTTATTCTTTCAATTTTTTTTAATTATAATTTACCCAAAGGTTTATATACTATTGTGATGTAATATATAATTGTTGGGACCATAGGGTAGCTTGGTCGATCCTTTGGGCTTTGGGAGCCTGAGACTCCGGTTCAAATCCGGGTGGTCCCACTTTGTTCTACACCCGCCTTAGCTCAATTTGGCAGAGCGTTGGACTGTAGATCCAAATGTTGCTGGTTCAAGTCCGGCAGGCGGGATTTTTATTATATCATTTCATCTTTTTATAAATTAAAATTTTTGCATTTTTATCCTTTTTATCCTGTCTTGCAATATGCCTGCTTTTGGCTTTTGATATTCATTCAAAAATTATTGCTCTTATTTTCTGCATCCCTTCTTTCATCGGAAGTATATCTCCTC
>NZ_CALCYR010000157.1 GCF_937906425.1 uncultured Methanobrevibacter sp.
GGCGAACACCCTAAAAAAATAAAAAAAATAAAAATAATTTAGGGGCCTGACGATTTGTTCTCGGATAATTGTTGTATGGCTGTTTTTGAGTAAAATCCTTGTGATACTATCAGCGCTCCTAAAATATTCATTTCAGTTCAGACTTATTTTCCCTCGCTTTTCTAGCACAATACAGATATTCCCCAATTTCTCTTAAACTTTTACCCCATTTAGGACATTAACCCAAGTCAATCGCTAATATTAACATTCCCAAAAACTTAATTAAATCGATATTCTTATAATTTGCCATAACACATTAAAAAAGTAATTAATTAAAATTTTATAATGCTAATATTTAAAGATTTATAGAGCATTGGGAAATTAAGGAAAGTAAAATCGATGTTCATACTTTGCAGCACATAATAAAATATTAAAAATTCATTTTTGACTTTAAAATTATTTAAATTAAAAAATAAGTTCTGAAATAGATTATTTTAGCTGAAAAAAAAATCGATATATATATATATAGAATTTTAAAACTATTAATGGAACGGATTCATCCGTCAAAAAAAAATATAATATATGTTTAGGAGGTTTTATTTTGGGATCTGCCATTAATATAAATGTGAAAGATGAAAATGAATTCAACCAGCAAATGCAAATGTATCTTGCTCAAGGATATAAAATTAAAAGCAATTTCAATGGAACTGCAATATTAGGTAAAAAATCTTACAGCCTTGGATTATTGATTATTTTAATTATCTTTCTTTTCCCAATTGCAATAATTTATTATTTAGTTGCTTCCGATGACGTGGTTACAATTATTTTATCAAACGGGCAATCAACAACTACTTCCAGTAGCAACAGTAATGCAGAAAAAGTCGTTTCATATTGTACAAATTGCGGTCAGGGATTATTTAAAGATTCTAAATTTTGTCCAGAATGTGGGGCAACCATAAAAGAAGAAGATATGAAAAAAACTCCCCAACTTGAATATTCCAAAGTAGGGGACAATTAAATTGAATATCATGAATTGTGGGGCCTTAGAAAAAAATTATAAAGATGAAATTATAGAACAGAAACTTTATATGAGAGGGATATGATGTCTAAATTTTGTGATAAATGCGGCAATGAAATAATAGATGAAAATATAAAATTTTGTGATAAATGCGGCGCAAAAGTTCAAACAATCCATAATAAAAATAATTCTGAAATATTTGGAGGAGTTGCCTGCAAAAACTGTGGTACAATCAATCCTATTGGACAAGAATTTTGTTCAAATTGTGGAAGAAGGGGGGTTGAAGATAATAAAACTGCAGTTATTTTGGGGTATGTTTTCCTTTATTTAACAAATATTCTAAGTTTTATTACAGGTATTTACCTAGTGACAAGAGAGAATAGTGAATCTAAAACTCAAGGAATATTACTCATTGCATTTTCATTCTTGAATGCTATTATAGGTTTGATATTTGGCAGCTCTTCACTAGATATAGGAGTATTTTCACTATTAATAGCAACTATTATAGAAACAGTTATCGGATATGGCATTTGGTCTGGAAAAATCAGATAGTTATTGAATAAAAAATATTTTATTAACTTAAATAGATCAATAGGAGAAAATGGAATAATCCATTCTCCTAAAAAAAGTTTATTTAAATGAAATCCCATTTTGGTCTGGCTTCTATGCCCATTTTCTCATACATTCTTCGAGTTTTAGGATTGGATTCAATAGCCAGATACTTATCCATATCATCGCCGTGCTGTGGAATGATTTCTTTTTCCATCCAGTACTTCTTGAGTTCAGGAGGCTCTTTGCCGAAATTCCAAAATGACTCGTCAGGCACGAATCCAGTCTTTTCCTTTAAATCATTCAAGATTTTGTCTGAACGCTTGTCTGGACTTGCTGTAATTAAAATCACATAATTGTCCTTGATAAGATCAATCAAATCCATTTCATATTTCTGTGATGCTATTTTCTTATCAAGAGGATAATTCCATATCTCCTTTGAATTGGCTATCAATGTGTAGTTCAAGTCCAGAAGAATAATCCTATCCTTGTCTATAGTCAAGTTCTCTTCAGGCATTTCCATGCCTATATCAGTATTTTCTTCAGTTTCAATTAGTTTGGTTCCACAGCCTTTGCAGAAGTCGTCATCTTCCCCAATATCTGCTTCACAAACAGGACATTTTTTCATTATTTCACCACCATTCTAATAATTTAAAAACTTTTTTTACCTAAGTACTTCTCTAAATTTCTCCCAGAGTTTTACCATTGCCCAGGTGTCAAGCTTACAATATTCAAGCAGATTATTTCTAGTCTTTTTCTGATCCTCTGAGGATTTGCCTTTCAAGCTTAAGAATGTCTTTGATGCCTCACCACCATTATGCACTTCATCCAAGTTGCTGTAATCCAAATCAGGATCATTTGGATATAATGCAGGCAATACATATTTGATTGAATAGGATCCCTTCATTTCCTTAGTGTAATAATTTCTATTTTTAAAAATGTCCATTATGTCTGCAATGTTTGAATTTATCCTTTCAATTTCATCACTTAAGTCCGGGAACATGATTGCAAGTTTTTTGTTGACAGCACTCTTTTCAAAAACCTGATTATAAACTATTACACTTCCATCTTCAGCCAAATCAGAAATCATGCTTTCAGCAAAGTTTCTAATAATCTTTTCATCATCAATATCCCCTAAAAATTCCTTATGTTCTATTGGAGCCCCTTCCTCCCTGATTATATGCAATGAATATTGGAAGGGTATCTGCTGATATGGCTTAGTCATTTGATATTCAGGTATTGGGCATTGGAATGATTCATAATCAATGAAGTATAATGGATATTTGAGAGAGTCTAAAAAGTCCCTGATTGCTTCCCTTTCTATTTTGGCTGGTCTGTCATTTAATTCAAAATCAACCTGCTCCTTATATTTGGGAGATAATCTTTCACTTATCAAATCTTCAAATGAAACCTTTCCTGCAGCATATTTTTTAAACTTTGTACTGTTATACATGCCTCTGATGTCAAAGATGTTAGGGCTTGGAAGATTTCTTGAACAGTACTGCCAGAAATCGCATCCATATGGCTTAAAGCAATCAATGCTCAATTCCTTTGGAGGCTCATTATCCGGACCATATTTCTCCATATACTCATTGATAAATTGAATTCTGTGTCTTATTTCATCCTGTTTTAGAAGGGCAATATCACTTACATCCTCTATGACAAAGTATTCGTTAATATCCAATTCACCATCCAATACATATTCATTGTTTACATAAACAAGGAAAACCTTCTTAACGTTTAAGCCAAGATTGGACAATACATAATATTGGTATGCTGCATCATCCAGATAAATGTCCTTGATTGAGGTGGAGCTTTTAACCTCATAGATTTCAACTCCATCAAGATCGTTTTTTAGAATGTCAACACTGCAGAAATTATTATCATAGCTAAAGGAAGCCTCTGTAATAATGTTTGGCTTGTTTGGAAGCAATTGATTTGTTTTTTCAATCATATTGCTTAGATTAAGATCAAATTCAATGTCTTCATATTCGCCAAAAAGGCCTTTTGCAAGTTCTCCAACCTTTCTGCCGTTTTCAAAAATAGTTTCCTTATCTTCCGGCCTTGCACATTCAGGCTTATATTTGCTTAACCAGAACATCTTTTCACATTGAACACAGTTACAATATTTTGACTTTGACAAATGTACTTTATTCATACAATCCCCTTAAACTAGTTATAATACTAATTTTAAATTTTAATTTTAAATAGTTTTAGACAAGTAAATAAAAAAAATTTAAATTTTAAATTAGTTTTTAGAAAGCTAAATAAAAAAAAATTTAAATTTAAAATAGTTTTAGAAAGCTAATAAAAATTCTTTAATTTTTAAATAGATTTTTAAATAAAATTCATAAAAATTCAATTTGAACTTTTTTTCATTAAATGAATACACATCATCATATTTAAACTAATTCATTTTTTAAATAAAACTTGACATTTATGAAAAATTAAAAAAAAATAATAAATAAATTAGAAAAAAATTGCATTAAAAAAATCTATATTTAAAGAAATAAAACAAAAATCTTAAATTTAAAAAGATTTCAAACTAAAAGAAATAAAATTAAAAAAAATAAAAGAATGAATTCTTAACTGCAAGCAGTCAAAATCCTCCTAAAATTTGCTTTCGTCTATTGTAAAGACCAAAGGCAAATGGTCACTTAATTTAATCCATTTAACATTGTCAATTATATCAAATTCATCAACAATGCCTGGAGCTGAAAATACATGATCCAAATGGAAACGGTAGTTTAACTTCTTTGTTTGGAAGAAAGTTGCATTTAATTCCTTTCCCCATTCTTCATCCTTATTTTTGTCATGATAAGCGTCTACAAGATCATCTTCTTCAAGAATATTAACAAAACTTTCAAAGTTTTTATTTTTAGGATGATGGTAATCTAACTTAAAATCACTGTTGAAATCACCGCACATAATCAGATTTTCATCAAACAATTCCTTATTTGCATTATAATAATCATGCAAGATTTCTACATATGGTTCCATTGCCCATACTCCCAAAAGCTTGAATTTGTCATCAACAAGAACTGGAATAAAATATTTTAAATCTTCACAAGAGTATTTCTCAAGTTTTTCCAGTTTAATGCCATCCTTAGCAAAAATTCCAAGCCCTTTGTTCTTGTTTTCTCCAATCCATACATAGTTAGTTGCAAACTCATTATACTTTTTGGATTTTGATTTTGCAGGATTTTCACATTCGCATATAACATAAATGTCTGCATCAAATTCTTCTGAAACATCAACACATTTGTCCCTAAATCTCATGCTAGCATTCCAAGATACAATCTTCATAATATCACCTAATTTTCAAAAAAGAGTATCGTATTGAATTCATCAATATACATATACAATTTAATTTTTAAAAAAAAGTATCCTATTGAATTCATCAATACACATATACAATTTAATTTTTAAAAAAAAGTATCCTATTGAATTCATCAATACACA
>NZ_CALCYR010000158.1 GCF_937906425.1 uncultured Methanobrevibacter sp.
AACTCTTAGTAATGAGTCAACTAATTTCCCTAATGATTAATTTCAATCCCAAAATGGTCTGATTTTAACAGGCCCCAAATTTTGTTTAAATTTGGGAACTACACTTTAATATTTGTCTATTTTCAGATATAAAATTTTCCAATTATAATAATGATTTTTATTTATATGGACTAACATTTAGCTATTTTCTATTTAAAATTCAAATAAAATAATTATTTTTAACTAAATCTAAAAACACCCTATTTTCAAAAGGATAATCCTTTTTTATAAGTAATTTATTCTTTATTTGAGATTTGCAATATTTTTTTTAAAATGGATTTTTTATAAATTATATTTTTTTAAGGCATCGACAGTTTTTTTAGAAAGAAGTAAATATTCCAGTTTATATATAGTTAACCAAGGGGATAATATGGAAGAACTTATGCAAGAAATTATCAAATTCCAGAGTGAAAGGGATTGGAAGCAGTTCCACACACCTGAAAACTTAGCTAAATCAATATCCATAGAAGCTGCAGAGCTTTTAGAACACTTTCAATGGAACAAGGAATATGACAAGCAGGAAGTTGTTGATGAATTGGCGGATGTATTGAATTATTGTTTCCTAATGGCAGATGCATTGGATGTGGATGTCAAGGAAATCGTTTTGAATAAAATGGAAAAAACTGCTGAAAAATATCCTGTCAGCAAATCAAAAGGAGTATCAACTAAATACAACAAATTATGATTAATTCATAATGCTAATTTTAAAAGGGGAAAACCATGCTAGTATATGAAGCTACCAAAGATGAATTCATGAATTCAGTAGAACTCGGTTCCATCTGTGATGAAATATATGAAGTCTATCAATTGAAAATCGGAAAATCAAACAAGTCCCAGATAAGATCCTGGGAAAACTCTATGGAATATATGTACAAGGTTTTAAATGACAATGAGATTCCAGGGGACTGTGGAGTGGCTATTGAATTCACCATACCTACAACATCAAAAAGAATAGATTTTACTTTGACAGGCTTGAATGAAAATGAAGATGATTCTGTTGTCATAATCGAGCTCAAGCAATGGGAAAGGGCAGACAAGGTAAAAAATAAGGATGGAATCGTATCCACTTATGTTGGAGGTGGCATACGTGATGTAACCCATCCCTGTTATCAAGCTTGGTCATATGCCTCTTTGATTGAAAACTTCAATGCCACAGTTGAAGAGGACAATATACGCTTACATCCCTGTGCTTATTTGCATAATTATGACATAAGCGTGCCATATGATCCACTCACCGATAAGATATATGACACTTACCTTACAGAAGCACCATTATTTGGAAAGAGAGATGTATTAAAGCTTAGAGAATTCATTAAAAAATATGTAAAAAAGGGTGACACCACAAATATTTTATATAGAATTGACTGCGGTAAGATAAGACCTTCTAAGAAATTACAGGATACATTATACAATCTCCTTCAGGGAAACAGGGAATTTGTAATGATCGACGACCAGAAGATTGCCTATGAGATTGCCATGGAAATGGCTAGAAAATCATATATTGATGAGAAAAAGAGGGTTTTGATTGTTGAAGGAGGTCCTGGAACAGGCAAGTCAGTTGTTGCCATAAACCTGCTTGTGGATATTATGAGGGACGATATGGTCTCATTGTATGTCACCAAGAACAGCGCTCCAAGGGAGGTTTTCTATCAAAAGCTGAGAGGCGGAGAATATTCTGTATCCTATATTAAGAATCTTTTCAAGGGTTCAGGCACCTTTACAAAATCAAAAAGCAATGATTTTGATGCATTGATTGTTGATGAAGCCCACAGATTGAATCAAAAATCAGGCATGTTTCAAAATTTGGGAGAAGACCAGGTAAAAGAAATCATCAATGCAGCCAAGTTTTCAGTATTCTTCATAGACAAGCATCAAAAGGTTCATATAAATGATCATGGAAGCATTGAGATAATAGAACATTTCGCCCATGAATTTGATGCTGAAATAGAACATGTGAAACTGAATTCACAATTCAGATGCAATGGTTCCAATGGATATCTCTCCTGGCTTAATGATGTTTTGGAAATTGAAGAGACTGCAAATTTCGATGGATTCGACTTTGATTATGATTTTAGAGTAATAGATAGTCCCGAAGAACTGAAGGATTTGATTTTTGAAAAGAATGAAATAAATAACAGCGCAAGACTGCTTGCCGGATACTGCTGGAACTGGATTAAGGAAGGCAAGAACAATCCAAATGTTCATGACATTCAAATAGGCGACTTTTCAATGAGCTGGAACTTGGGAAACACAAGCACCTGGGCAATAGATGAGGATTCTGTAAATGAAATCGGTTGCATTCACACTTCCCAAGGCCTTGAATTTGATTATGTTGGCGTTATTTTAGGCAATGACATTCGATTTGAGGATGGAAAAATAGTCACTGATTTTAATGAGAGAGCCAGAACAGACCAGTCCTTAAAAGGTATTAAGACTTTATATAAAAATAATCCTCAGGAAGCTTTAGACACAGCTGATGAGATAATCAAGAATACATACAGGACTTTGATGACTCGTGGAATGAAGGGATGTTATATTTATTGTGAGGATATGAGATTGCAGGCTTACTTTAAGGAAAAGCTGGACAGGCTGAATAGTTTCAAATTAAACTCAAATGAGAAGATTCACATCTAAGGTCTTAATATATGTTCAGAGTATTCATTCAGAAAACATATGATTTGTTTGGTTCTATGGATTTAATCAATCAGGATAATGATGAATATGAGTATTTAATATTATTTTTACTGTTTAAAAAGTTTTAAATAATATTAAGATAAACATAAGATTACTAAGCGCTGAAGACAAACTATGTCTTTTTTAGATAAAGAGGTTTTTATCCTCTTTATTTATTTTTATTCTATTTTTTGCATTTTTTTGATAAATAGGTTTTTTCCTCTTTATTTATTTTTAACTATTTTTATTATTTTATTTACAATCCAAGTTCAATTTTTAAAAAATTATTTTTATTATTTTTTTACAATCCAATTTCTATTTTAAAAAAATTATTTCTTACCAAATGCTCTCTCGCTTTTTTTATAAACTCTCCCATACAATAATTATTTGTGGTTAGATTCTTTTAGGGTTTGTAATTTATGCTATTTGTATAAATTTTAAATAAAACTAAAAGAGGTCTATTTTATGGAACGTATAGAACAACTAAACATTGAACTTGAACAAACACGTAATGAACTGATAATTGTTAAGGAGGAATTGAATGATGTCTTTAGGCAGCTGTGGAAAATTCGTTTAAAAAAAGCTAAAAATGATGACTACGATCATAAAAGATATGAGGAATTAACTTATGCCAATAGGCTTCTTCAAATGGAACGGAGAAAACTAATTACACATATGAATTTTTTAAACAAGGAATTTTATGAAATCTGCTTTGGAAAATAATCATTGATTTTTGTTTAGGAGTTATTTTTGGAAATTTAATTTTTATTATTGGTTTTTGTTTAGGGAGTTTTTTTTGGAAATTTAATTTTTATTATTGATTTTTGTTTAATAATTGCTTTTATAAGTTCTCTCTTATTTAAGCAATTTATAAATACAATTACCTAAATATATTTCATTAAATAAGTCATATTTGCTGTAGTAAAAGCAAATATTTAATTAAGACAAGTTTTTGATTTAGATTAATTGAAATAAGTTTAGTTCAAATTTAAAAAAATTTAATAATTTTAGTTCAATTTTAAAAAATTTAATTATTTTAGTTCAATTTTAAAAAATTTAATAATTTTAATTCTAATTTAGAAAAAAATTTTAAATAATCCCCACTTAAACCAAGCAAACTTAAAATAATTTTGCCCAAACAAAATTCAATCAATCTAATCAAAGAAACCCTCAATTAAACAAGTACTTACTTATAAAACTATTAAAATAAAAGGCCAAAATATGGATTTTCATAAACAAGCAAATGAAATTGGAAAAATTGAACAAGATCATCTATCTAAACTTTCTCTTAAGGAAAGAATTCTTCAATTATTAAAGTTCAGGCAATATTATTCCATCTATAGAAAAGAATACTCCAATGTGTATAATGACTTTTTGGAAAGGATGGAATCCTTTGAAATTAAGAGTGAAGAAGATCTTGATGATAGGGAAAGTGAAATCTATTACTTTAAAAAGGAAGTTCTAAGTGCTGATGTTGACTTGGATGGTCTTAATTTTATTCTGATAAGTCTTCTTGAAAAATATAATCTTTCAATTGAAAACTATAATGATTCATTGAATCTCATTAGGGAAAGATATGAATTTTCCTATCTTACAAATTGGCTTCTCTCACTTTCAAGGGAAAACTTAAATCTGCTTGAGGCGCTTACATTGATTACATTTATTGTAAGGTCTGATTATTGGGATTATGAAAATATGCCATTGTCCTATGCAATATTTGATGGAACGATTGACAATCTTATGGAAAGGATTGAGAAAAGTTTGGACGAGGACAATTTAAAAGCCTTGGAGATTTTTATGAAAGTTTAATTGTGTTTGGACGAGGATAATTTAAGAGCCTTGGAGATTTTTATGGATGTTTAATTGTGTTTGTATGGGGACAATTTAAGAGCCTTGGAGATTTTTATGGAAGTTTAATTGTGTTTGTATGAGGATAATTTAAGAGCCTTGGAGATTTTTATGGAAGTTTAATTTAAATGCTTGTTTATTTTCTAATTTGACTGATAAATTCACTTTTCAAATGATAATTTTTAAATAAAATCATGTTCATAATAAGTTTATAATAAGGCTGAATAATTAAATGAGCCAATTTTAAAGGTGATATGTTTTGGAAAAACAGGAATATCTAACGGTAACTAATCTTGTTGCTAAAATCGCTAAAGTGATTAACCTAAAGCCTGATTTAAAAAACCTTGTAGTGAAGGCGGAAGTGTCTGATTTAAAAACAGGCTCTAGAGGAATTTATTATCTTAACCTAAGGGATAAGAAAACATCAATTCCTGCAGTTATCTATCCGTTTGTAAGTCGTAAGATGAAGTTCAATCTTGAAAATGGTATGGAAGTCATAGTTACAGGAACTGTAGAAGTTTATAATAAGCTGGGCAAGGTTCAGTTCAAGATAAATCGCATTACGGAAGCGGGAATTGGAGACCTTTATGTAAAACTTGAGCAATTGAAGAAAAAGCTTTCAGCAAAAGGCTATTTTGATGAGTCAATAAAAAAGGAAATACCAAAGTTTCCAAAAAGAATAGGTATTGTAACATCTCCTGATGGGGCTGCGGTAAAGGATATTATATCAACCGTTCAGGATCGTTGGCCATTGTGTGAAATGATTATTTTTCCAACTCTGGTTCAGGGGGATAGGGCGGCAGCCAATATAGCCTATCAAATCAGAAGAAGCCAATCCTTTAATCTTGACACATTGATTGTGGCAAGAGGTGGAGGAAGCATTAAGGATCTTTGGGCATTCAATGAGGAAACAGTGGCGGATGCAATATATGAGTCAAAGGTCCCTGTCGTTACAGGCATAGGGCATGAAATCAATGAATCTTTAGCTGATTTGGTTGCAGATTCAAGACAGGTTACTCCAACTGCAGCTGCAAAAAGGGCTGTACCTGATATTCTTGAGCTTGAGAAAAGATTTAAAAATCTTGATCAAAAGATAAACTTCAGGCTTAGGAATCAGTTGAAAAATGATAGAAAACATTTGGATTCCCTTTTAAAAAGACGTCCCATTGTACATCCCGAATCAATATATGAGGATTACTATCAGTATCTTGACAACCTGGAAGATAAACTTCAAAGGATTTCAAAGGGTCTGATTAAGGATAATAGGATGAACTTGAATGAATTGAAAAATTCAAGGGTTTTAAGAAATCCCGAATCAATCTATGAGTTTAAGAGAATAGATTATGAAAGGAATTATGAAAGGCTTAAAAGCTATTCAAGCTCATATCTGATTGCCAAGGAAAATAGGCTGAACCGTTATAGTGAAGCTTATGTTTTAAAGAATCCTGACTTGATTGTTGAAGGCAAGAAAAGGCAATACAATGACATTTTAAGGGATTTTGATTATATTTCAAATACATTCGTTTCCATTAGAAAGGATGATTTTGATAAAGTCAAGGCCAGAAGCGCAATAGCCGGTGAACGCTTTGTTAAGGAAAAAAGGGATGACTTGAATGAATTGAAAAATTCAAGGCCAATCAAGAATCCGAATAGCATACTTGAAAAGAAGATAATTGAATCTCAAAGGTATTTGGATAAGATTCTTCTTTTAAATCCGTTGAATACCTTAAAGAGAGGTTATACTGTTGTAAGGTCTAATGATAAGGTAGTTTCCAGTTCTAAGGATTTGGAATCTGGAGACGATTTGGAAGTGGAATTTGAGGACGGAAGAGTTAATACAAGAGTAATTTGATTTTTAAGAAATTATTTTTTTAAAAAAATGTAAAAAATGTTCAGAGACTAGAGTGAGAAAATTGTAAGGAAATAACAGAAAACAAGAAAAAAATTGAATCTTGCGGTAACCGCGGTCAATATTGCTGTCTTTATTATTCTATCCATACTGGGCGATACAGAGGATGTCGGTTTCATGCTGCATCATGGGGCGTCATACGCGCCGCTTGTGATGGAGGGTGAGTGGTACCGGCTGTTTACCAGCATGTGGCTGCACTTCGGCGTGATGCATCTGCTTTACAACCTGGTCTGTCTTCTTGCAATGGGGGATATGCTTGAGCGTATGCTCGGAGCCGTGAAATACCTGCTGATCTATCTGGGAGGCGGGATTGCGGGCAACCTGCTCTCGTTTTTCCGGGAGCAGACAACAGGTCGCTACGCTGTCGCCGCAGGCGCGTCCGGGGCGATCTGCGCTGTGATCGGTGCCTGTCTGGCTGTCATGCTGAGACATAAAAACAGCCGCAATCAAAACATGATTAAGCGGCTGATGCTGATGGCAGTGCTCATGGTCGCCGAGGGCTTCACGCAGTCCGGTATAGACAACGCGGCTCACATCGGCGGCATGGCCGCCGGATTTCTGATGGGCCTGGTACTGAACTGAGCGGTACAGCAGAGAATTGATAAACAAGGAAGAATGCACAAGGGATAAGAAAAGGACTGCTAATCAGAACAGCGCCAGGACTTCCTCCTTCACCTCGTCAGTAAGCGTACCCGGTATCCACTTGACAGAGACCGTGTCGTCATTGTATCGGGGGATCAGGTGCATGTGGAAGTGGAACACGGTCTGCCCTGCGCATTCGCCATTATTCTGCACGACGTTAAAACCATCGGCATGAAGGCCTTCATACAGCTTCGTGCCGACTTTTTTTGCCACGACCAGTGCTTTAGAAGCGACATCATCGGGCAGCTCGAACAGGTTGGCCGCATGAGACTTGGGCAGGATGAGGGTGTGGCCTTTGGAGGCGGGGCCCAGATCCAGGATCGCCCGAAAATCATCATCCTCATAGACAGTGGCGGAAGGAATCTCGCCAGCTGCGATCTTGCAGAAAATACAATTGTCATCTCTCATAATAAAACCTCCTGATAGTGATAGCATGGTTAGTGATAGCATGATACCAAGGTCATCTCTATG
>NZ_CALCYR010000159.1 GCF_937906425.1 uncultured Methanobrevibacter sp.
CCGGTGACATTAATCCAAAATTAATTTGATCAATTTTTTTAATAATTCCTTTCAAAATATTGGCTCCTTAATAAATGTTTATTTAGTTCAATACCTTGTATTTAGATAATTTAATTTATAATTCAAATTCATCTCCAAATTAAAATCTGAAACAATAATTCAAGAATTCAACTCCAAATTAAATCTGAAACAATAATTCAAGAATTCAACTCCAAATTAAAATCTGAAAATCAATTATCTAAGCTTTGTCCCCAAGAACTAATTTAGGGAAAATACATAAACTCTTAAGTTCGTCTAACAATAATTTAAATGCATATGAAATCTCTACAGGATAAGTTTCAGAGTCTCCGCAGATTGGGCAGTACATCTTATTCTTATTCTTGTCAAATACTGCAAGCATACCACATTCATTACATACAACAGCCTCATACTTATCAGACTCGTCTAAAAGTCTTTCCTTTAAAGCAAGTGCTGCACCGTGTGCAATAAGACAGTCCCTTTCCATTTCTCCAAATCTTAAACCACCTTCACGTGCCCTACCTTCAGTAGGTTGACGTGTAAGTACTTGAACAGGACCAGTGGAACGAGCATAAACCTTATCTGTTGTCATGTGGTGTAATTTTTGGTAATATGCAACACCGACGAAGATTTCAGCCTCAATACGTTCACCGGTTACACCATTGTATAGGGATTCACAGCCTGCAGATTCAAATCCGTTTTCATGAAGGGCATTTTTGATTTCCTTTTCAACATTTTCATTGAATGGAGTACCGTCCATACGGTGACCTTCCATACATCCTGCCTTACCTGCAACCATTTCCAATACCTGTCCTACAGACATCCTTGAAGGAATAGCGTGAGGGTTAACAATAATATCCGGAACTACGCCGTCTTCTGTAAATGGAATGTCATCCTGAGATAAAATAAGACCTACAACCCCTTTCTGACCGTGTCTTGACGCAAACTTATCACCAAATTCAGGTTGTCTTGTATCTCTTACTCTTATTTTAGTCAATTTGCTTCCTTCAACAGTTTCGGTAAGCAATACTGCATCTACAATACCCTTTTCACCATGCCTTACAGTGACTGAAGTTTCTCTTCTCTTTTCAGCAACGGTACCGAATTCATCGATTTCACCCAAGAATCTTGGAGGGGATGTCTTACCGATCAATACATCACCTGATTCAACATGGGATTCAGGGTTTACAATACCGTCTTCATCAAGGTTACGGTAAGACTCTTCTGAACGATAACCTTTAACTCCCTTTTCAGGAACTTCAAACTTATCCTCTTGTCCACCAGGGTATCTTCTTTCAGATGCCTCATAGGACCTGAAGAAAGATGATCTTCCCATACCTCTTTCAAGTGAGGACTTATTGAGAATCATTGCGTCTTCCATGTTATATCCTTCATAGGACATGAGTGCAACAACAAGGTTTTGTCCGGATGGCCTTGCATCATAGTTGATTGCATCAATGATTCTTGTCTTAACAAGAGGAGTTTGAGGGTGGTGCAATAAGTGCGCACGGGTATCGGTACGCAATGCATAGTTGGATACATATAATCCTAATGCCTGCTTTGTCATACCCGCTTCCATTGTATTCCTTGGAGAGGAATTGTGATCTGAAAATGGAATAATTCCTGCACAAATACCTAACATGGTTGAAGGGTCAATTTCCAAATGAGTGTGATCTTCATTCAAATGGCTTAAATTCATTGCAATGTATGAATTTTCTTCCTCTTCAGCATCAAGGTATTCCAAAATACCTAAATCGAATAATTCATCCCAAACCAATCTGCCTTCAGCAATGTCTTCCATATGCTTGTCAGTAAGTTTAGGTTTAGCATCCTCAACAAGAATCAAAGGTCTTCTAGCCCTTCCCGGGTCTGTGAATATATAAATTTCATCATTATCATCATAATAGGTGATATTCATTTCATTGGAAATTTCACCGCGTCTTCTTCTTAAACGCATTTCTTGAGTAAATTCTTCAGGATTTTCACAAGTTCCTGTAAGTTTACCATTAATATAAATTTTAGCTCTTGCCATAAAATCCCTCTATTTAATCAATCATTTTAATACCAAATTCATTTTCTGAATCCTTATCCAATTCACGGATAACATTAACCACATCTTCAGGGTCGAAACCTTCAGAAATCTTACACATAAGTGCCAAGTTCTTTACCAACCCACAGTTTGGTCCTTCCGGAGTTTCGTTTGGACAGATTTTACCAAATTGAGTTGGGTGCAAGTCTCTTGCTTCAAAGTGAGGTTGGCTTCTGGTAAGCGGTGAAACAACCCTTCTTAAGTGGGAAAGTGTTGCCATATAACTTACCCTATCCAATAGCTGACTTACCCCAGCTCTTCCACCTACCCAATTACCTGTAGCGATTGCATGCTTGATGTTTTCAGTCAATACATCAGAACGTACAGCCTGCTTGATTGAAAGCTCCTTACCACGGGAAAGGCTTCTTTCAAGTTGGTAACTCATATCTCTGGTTAAACTGGAGAAAGCTACTCTGAACAAGTCTTCCATCAAGTCACCGGAAACTCTTAATCTTTTATTGGTATAATGGTCCTTATCGTGAGGTTCTCTTTTACCTTCAATTACCTGAAGTAACATTTCAGTCATTTCAGCCAAGTAAATAGCCTTGTCATAACGTTTATCAGATTCAATTCCCATATGAGGCAATAAATATCTGTCAATAACATCCTGAGCACGTCTTATTCTGTACTCTTCAGTCATTCCCTTAGCAACCCTATTACCAATGTATTTAATTGCAGCAAGTTGCAAATAATCATCCTTTTCTTCTCTGGTCATATCTTGCAATTCTCCAGCATCAATCTTCAAGTCCTTTTCAGAAACCTGAAGGTCGTCTGCAACATACATTTGGAAGTCAAAGTCATCGGAAATCTTTGTAATTATGTCTTGGTCAGTCTTTAATCCTAATGCCCTAAGCAATATTACAAGAGGGATTTCTCCAGGAACATAAGGGAAGGAAATTCTTAAGAAAACACCGCTTTTACGTGGTTTTTTGTATTCCAAGGTAATTCTTGCTCTAAAACCGCTTTTGATTGAAGTAACAATAGCCTTTGCATGTCTGTCTTCAGGAGTGTCAAGTCTTTCAAGAATGATTTTATTAGGTGCAATCTCTTCCATTGTAACGACCGCTCTTTCGGAACCGTTTACAATAAAGTATCCTCCCGGATCTTTAGGGTCTTCCCCTTTTTTCTCCAATTCCTCATCGCTAAGACCGTGCAAATGACAGATGTTTGATTTAAGCATAAGAGGCAATTCACCAATGTATACATAAGAGTCATCATCCAAGACAACATCCTCATCACTGTTATTGTCCTGCAAT
This sequence comes from uncultured Methanobrevibacter sp., assembly GCF_937906425.1. Taxonomy (GTDB): domain Archaea; phylum Methanobacteriota; class Methanobacteria; order Methanobacteriales; family Methanobacteriaceae; genus Methanobrevibacter. The sequence continues at coordinate 3,364 of NZ_CALCYR010000159.1, forward strand.
GCCATTTGCAAATACATGTGAGCAGAATAGTTTAAGTTTCTAAGTCTTGCTTCAGTAGGATAAATCATACTTTTAGAACCGTCTGCCTCTTTGGTAAAAGGCTTTTCTATTTTAACCTTACCTGTTTTAAGAGTAAAATTACCCTTTTCGTTTTCAATAGTTATAGGTTCAGTAAAATCAATAATGCTTTGTATACGATTGTCTACAAAATCATTATAGGATTTGAGATGGTGATCCACAATATCATATTTGTCAAAAAATGAATCTACTAAACCCCAAGTTTCAGTATTCAAATTTTCATTTTCCATCTAATTTCTCCAAATAAGTATTATTTTTTATTTGCTTCGAAATATTATCAATTATCAGAATTATTATAATTCACTTTAATTTATAAAAATTAATAATAAACTAATAAAGTTAATCATAAAGAGTTAAAATTAATAATAAACACTTAAAATTAATAATAAACTAATAAAGCTAATCATAAAGAGTTAAAATTAATAATAAACACTTAAAATTAATTATAAACACTTAAAATTAATAATAAACACTTAAAATTAATTATAAATTATTAAAAATAAGTTACTTAATTTAAGAATAAATTATTGCTTATCTATTCCATATACAACTCTGTAAGTAACAAATTCTCCAGCAGTTTCACTATCACGTGTGATTTTTATAACGTCCCCCTCTTCAAAGGTTTCATCAGCTTCAGCTTTCATAGCCTTAATAACCGGATCATCCATTTTTATTTTTGGAAGTTGACTAACATCATAATCTAAATTCTTAAAAATTTTCTTTTTTTCAGATTCGGATAATTTTTCATGCTCTGGAACAGCATTATGTTTTCTAATATCAAATTTCAAAATATTCCTCCAATTTGAAGATACTTTTCGCTTATTCCATTGGAATAAGAAACTTTAACTAAAATAATAAATTTATTGATTATATCTTTTTTCAAGGGGCTTTCCTCCTTGTAATTTGATCTGTTCGGCTATATAATACACTTGTTAAGGAATATTTAGATATTGGCTATAATTATCCTACAGCAATGTCTAAAGCTTTAAAAAAATTTTCTAATATCGAAATAAACACACCTAATGATTTACTAGCTATAAGCTATATAAAAGCTATAAAAGAACTAAAATCAATGATTGAGGGAATGGAGCTTGTGCAAAGATAACACCTCACCTCTCCCCAACCCTCTCCTTTGGGGTAAATCAAGAAGGAGAGGGAGCTTAATTTTTATACAGGTGAAAATGCTGCAGATAAGAACAGCAGTGGAATGGGACTTGCTATTGCTAAAGCAATCACTGACAGCCTGAAGGAACGAATATGGATCGAAAGCAGTGAGAAAAAAGGAACCAGCATTTACTTTACTGTATCTGTCCATTCATGATTTTTTTGAACAAAAAAATCGGGGTGACAGGATTCGAACCTGCGGCCTCTTGATCCCAAATCA
>NZ_CALCYR010000160.1 GCF_937906425.1 uncultured Methanobrevibacter sp.
ATTTTAAATTAATTAAATAAACAAGATATGCTAAAAAAATTAATGTTATAAATATTAAAATAATGATTAATTAAATTAATTTAAAAATATTAAATATTAAAATAAATAGCCATGTTTCTAATTAAAATACATTAAACATAAAATTTCAAAAATACAATTAAGAGCATCTACATATTGCAAGCAATATTATTAATAAAATAGGAAAAGTTATAAAAATTTAATAAAAAAATAATAAAAAAGTGTAAAAACAATAAAATTAGTCTAAAAATAAATAAAAATGATATAAAAATGATTATGAAAATGATTATGAAAATGATTATGAAAATGAAAAAGAAAAACAGAACATAAAAAAATAAATTAAATATTAAAAATCAATTTAAAATAAAAATAAAACTAATAAATCTCTTTCAGGTCTTTTACCAGCTTCTCAAGGTGTTCCATTTTAATATGATTCATTATAACAACACGAATAGCCTTAGGGCAAGACGCACAAGAAACCTTCCAATCTTTTTCTTCCAATAATTGTGCCAAATCTTCTGCTTCCATCTCAGGATGATTGAATGCAACTATATTCAATTTAGGCTCTACAACCAATTCATAACCGATTTCCTGAACGGACTTGGACAAATATGAAGTTTTTTCCATTGCATCCCTTGCATAATCTCTATAACCTTCCCTTCCCAAATAGTTCATGACAGCATAAGTTGCTGCAGATGAAGCTCCTAAACGAGTTCCGACAATTGTAGACTGATGCTTAACAGTCAAATATGGAGAATCAACAGACATTACATCCAAATACTTTTGACCTCTAAACAGTATTCCTCCAGAAGGAATAGGCGCCAAACCCATCTTGTGAGGGTCTACAGTAATTGAGCAAACTCCAGGATTGGAAAAGTCAAAATTCGGCAAGTCATAGCCTAAATCATTTAGGAATGGAATGGTAAAGCCGCCGAAAGCCGCATCAACATGCAAGTGAAGATTATTTTCCACAGCTATTTTAGACAATTCTTCAATAGGATCTATCATTCCCAATTCAGTTGTTCCGGCAATTCCAACAATAGCTACAGTATTATCGGAAATATTCTCTTCAACGGATTTTGGATCAATGCAATAGTTTTCATCCAAATCGGCTGAAACAAGCTTTAAGTTTAACATGTCAGAAGCTTTCTTAAATGAAAAATGAGCGGATTGGGGAACAATCAGTTCTCCATTTTCAATCCCCTTCTCCTCACGAGCGAGATTTCTTGCAGCCCTTATTGCCATAAGGTTAGCTTCAGTACCACCGGTTACAATATGACCTGCAGGGTTTTCCAAGGACAGAAAAGAGCCAATCATTTTCAAAACATTATCCTCGATTAATTTAGTACCCTTGAATAGACCAGGATCACCTAAATTAGAATCTAAAAATTGTTTAAAGGCCTCTTCAGCAATAGGATGTGGATTGGTACACATGGAACCTAAAATCTTCCCATCATCATATTTGCAATCCATTGCTTGAAAGTCATCTAACTGTTTGAAAATCTCCTCTCGAGACATAGGCTTTTCATTCATAATATTTCCTCTAAAAGATTAGAAATCATAAAATAAGAAATAAATATTAAAAATTTAAAAATTTGAAAATTTAAAAAATTAATTAAATTCAAGGAATAGGAAATAAAAAGAATTAAATTTAATACTTAAAAAAATCCTCAAATATGAATTATACATAAAGAAATCTTCAAATATTAAATTTAATTCTCAAAATTTGAAATTCAAAGAATTATTTTTTAAAAAAATAATAAAAATGATTTAAAATTTAAATTAAAATAATTAAAATTAAAATTAAAATTAAAATTAA
>NZ_CALCYR010000161.1 GCF_937906425.1 uncultured Methanobrevibacter sp.
TTTAAAATTAGTAAAATAAGGATTATATGAGCGTAGTTTAGAAAAAACTAAAAAAGTAGTTATGAATAAAAAGGGCTAACAAGTTACAAAAAGTCACATTTTGAACTAAGAAAATTAATTAAAAAATTAGAAAAAAAAGAAAAAAATTAAGATTATTCAAAAACTGAAAAAACCTAAAAAAATTAATAAGCAGTTACCAATTCAGTCGCCATATTAGGAATATGATTCAAATTACTAGTGATGCGATTAACATCAACCACTTGATTCTTATTACAAACAAGGACAATTAACTGAACTTTCAAACTAATAGCCTCTTCAGTAATCTCTGAATGAACACTAATTTTAACAAGGTTGTTAAAATGAGATTTATCTATATGGAATACTTTAGAAGCATTTAAAAATTCAAATGCTACAGGTTTACCTTCAGTATCTAAATCTAATATCACATCATTATCTAACTCAAGGGAAACCTCATAATCATAAGGTTCAGCACAATATATGAACAAGGAATCTCCATTATGATCATAATCATACACCACTTCATTTCTATTCATTTTCTCACCCTTAATTTTAGTGGTATTAAATCTTCACCCATTGCTCCTTTAACTGGTTTGCCTCCAAATTTAACAAGTTCCACTTTACATTTTTTTAGTAAAAATTAATTGTCTTCCTCTTCAGATAATAATACTAACTGGACCTCTCGTCCAATCCATTTCTTAGGAACAATTATCCTAGCGCTATTGCCATGGGGCTTAGCAATCTTTATAATACTTTCATCAGCATTCTCAATAATGATTTTCAATTAAATAACACCTTCCAGGAAATTAGATTAATAATAATATTTTTCACCAGTGAATTCTTCCATCTCTTTACACCATTCTACATATGCTTCCCAACCCTCAGGATCAAGTTCTTTATAGTACTTGATAGAATCCTCACGATCTTCAGGAGTGTCCATCTCTAAAATAATACTTAAAGGAACGAAAAGTATTCCAGCTACACTATCTTCCCCACACATAATCTCTCTAATAATTACTCCTCCTTATCTACTTAATTTATATAATACTTTGTTACAACTAATATATAAAGTTAACCAATTATTTCCTTATGATTAGGAATCTCTGAATATTTCATTTTGTACAAGATATCATTAAATGCAGAATAATCCTTAATCAATTGAGAAAAGCGAGGATATTTGCTAATAAACTCCAACATAGTCTCCATAATAAAAATATGATATTTATCATGTGAAGATTCCACTAAAGAAATACTTTCATTAAAATACTCTTTATTAATTTTTTTTATCTCAACCTTATCATTCTCATTTATCCACCTTTTTCTTTTTAACATGGAATAAATAGATAAAAATATAGGAGGCACGAAATCATCCAGTTCAGCCAACTCATCCCCAAACATTAGAACAGCAACTTGATCTACAAGTTTCTCATAAGGTTCCCAAATAAAAAATTTAGAAAACTGAGGATGAACATTCAAAAAAGATATTAATTCTGCTTTACGTTCATCTAATGAATAATGTCTGGAATAATATAGTTTTTCCTCTACTTGTTCCCATAATCCTTTGTCCTTTATATTATCACAATACATCCTATAACTGGCGAAGCCACTAAAAGAGATACAAGACAAAAGGAGGATTGGAAGGTATCCGTCAAAATTTACTAATTCCATAACATCTTTTTCGGTCACTTTATTTTCTCTCATATTAAACACACTCCTTTTTTTAGTCAATCAATAATATTGTTACATATTTTTTCGTATGATCTATCTCTTTAACCATAAATTTCTGGTTCCGTGGTAAAGTGAACTCATGTTCTCTTGTAAGGCCTGCTAAACGAGGGTCATTAGCAGCTATTCCTTTCGTTCCTTTAGGTGCAAGTATCTTTACAAGATACCTGTCATCATATTGAAAGTTATCCCCCACAGATTTTTTATAACTTGTTGAAACCGGGTGTTTCCATTGAGCTATACTCCCAGGTTCTAAATCTAAAAATATCTCTTCCTCCCTTCCGGACCATAAAACAGTATCCTGAGTTAAACCACCACTTTTCTCCATAAGAGAATTTATATTTTTAACCCACTCCTTAATCTGTTTAATATATTCTTTTCGTCCAGTTTTCGATTTAGACCAATATCTCTCGCGGAAATCAACATCATTAAGGAAATATCCTTTTATGTCTATAGAGTGAATACCATAATAACAATTAGCACTTTCTATTTCTTTTTCAGAAATTTGAATGGATTGTTGTGATGCAATTTGTCTCTTTTCTAGTTTTCCTTTTTCTGAAACACTTTCAAAATTATTAGAATCATCCGCTTCAAAAGAAGATTCTTCCACTTTGTATTTCTTTAAATTAAGACGATTTTGTTCACGAAGCCCTGATGATTCTAATTTCTCCATTTTAGACTTAAGTTTTAAAATATCCTTTTCTAATTCTTTTTGTTTAGTAGGATTAGAAGTTTTATATTCTGAAACTTTTCGTTTTAAGTCTACAAGATGGTTCTGATATTGTTTTCTTTGTCGTTTGCTTAATTTCTTTCCAACTTCACGTAATCTTTTAGAATCTGGAATTTCCAATAATTCATTTAAATTAATATCTGTTTTTGAAGTATTAACATTTTGTGCTTTAGATAACTCCTCACCAGATTTACTTAATCTTTTAAATTTAGAATCCTCTGAAAGATTATCTTCAAACCTCGGAGTCCCATAGGCTTCTTTGAAAGGTTTATTCTCATTGTCTAAAATAGTGTATTTCTGTTTTTGTTTATAATTATCTATTTTTGGCAAATTGTCTTTTGATATGTATTTTACTCTGATTCCATGATGTGAAAGTTTTTTATCTAATTCTTTACTATAACTTTCAACATTTTTTACTAAGAATTTTTGGTATCTCCCGTTTAGTGCAAGGCCTTTTTCTTGTTTTGTGATTTTCTTTGATTGGTAGGCTTTTTGGATTCTATTATAATATTCAGATTCTGCATCTAAAAATTCTCTTCTAAGAATATTGTTGAAATCAATCATACTATTTCTTAATGAAATGTTATCAGTGACATCCCTTTTTTCCAGTTTCATTACTATTAATCCATTATCCGTTGTGGATGTTAATCCGTATTCTGTTTTAAGCATTTTATTAACATCTATGCTACTTGGAATAGGGGAGTGACCTTGAGGATGGTTGTGTATGCTTAACTTGAATCCTTTTTCTTCAAAAATATCTTCAACAGGATTGTGTAAGATTCTTGTGTCCATGTAATCTGTGTAATTGTTCAAGACTTGTTTGCCTTCACTGTCCCATGCAGACATGGTTTCGAATCTTAACTTGTCGGTTTGCAATTTATGCTTAGCCAACTCAGAAGATATTAATTCTATATCTTCATCTGGAATAAAACCTTTCAATTCATCAGTAATGGCATTCTTTAACTGGCGATATGGAGATTCCATACGATATTGATCTATCACTCCCTCAGATTGATAATATTCTAATGGATATTCTCCATTCAAGGCATCCTCAACAGTAATTGGCCTATAACCAGGAATGTCTATCAGTTGGTCTTCTGTAAACTCCGGCAATCCTAGTGGAGCCATCTTGCCTAATGGAATAATATAAGGTAAAGTTGTGCATCTGCAGTTTATCCATTCTTTAATTGGTCCGCTTTTATCACCTGGAAAGAGTAATCCGTTGCTGAAGGTATTTCCTACTGCTACGATATGCCCATGCAGTGGTGCATGACTGTCTCTTACTCGATTGTCTTGTCCTGTCCACCACATATGGTACTCAACGCCAAGCTCATCATAAACACTGAATGCACCTTCATTTTGGGGGGAATTTATTTCAGTCCTTGCTATACGCCTTGACTCCCAACCTTTCAAACTAGAGAATTCTTTTTATCCTTGATTTGGTGCTGACATTGAAACTGGAATTTAACAATTTCTTGAGTTTTTCAGCATCCTTACATTCTATTGTTGTTGCACTAACTCCAGTATACTGTTCATTTTTAATTCCTTGAATCACATCCTGGTCTGTAATTTTTACTGTAACAAACCATGTGCCAGTAGGATATTCTCTTGGTGTGCCATCAATGAATTTCACTATTGTAGGCTCTGTAGTAACATGTGATTCTAAAACTGTTCCTATTACTCGGCTATTATATAGGAATTCATGCTCCAAATCAACAATCCTCCATTCAAGGAATCCTGAAGCTAAACCTTTAATCTCAGATTCTGTCAATGGTTTTTCTCCATATTCATATTCACAATCCTTTTGGTAAGGTACAAGAACTGGACTAGTGACTATGATGTATTCCTTTGTTTCTTCGATAATGTTGATAATGGCAATGCACTCTCCAAAAATGTTGTTTTTTTTCCTACAAAATTCATTTTAATTTTTAAATAAAAAAGATATTAATTTTTTTTGGTGAAAAAAAATTATGAAGATAAATTGGTATCTTCATTATACATAGTGGAAAATTAGAAACTCAAAGGAAAACAAGCAAAAAAAGAAACAAAGAAAGAATAATGCTTTGTTTAGTAAAAAATAAAAAAGTAGTTTTAAATAAAAAAAGGCCAACAAGTGACGATTTGTCACGAGTTGACCATAAGTTTTTTTCACCATAATATAAATGTGGTGAAAAACCTGGAAAAGCATAAACATATTAGGTTTATGTATAACACTATACAATAAAATATTAGATAAAAAATAGTATAAAAAGTTTTAGAGAGAGAGAGCATTTGAAAAATAAAAAAAGAAAAAGAAAAAGAAAAAAGAGTTAATAAATTTATTCTCCTATTTCTTCCCAGATGAATAAGTCCCAGTGACCAGTAGCTTCACAATACTCTCGGAGAATACGATACTCCGCTTCCTCCCAAGTTTCATTTGGACCAATCCAACGGTCACCACGACCAAAAATATACCAATTACCAGATTCTACTAGATGTTTCTGATACATACGACGGTAAATATCCCTAAATTTAGGATCATCATCAAATTCCATACTCGCAAAAACCCATTGAGGCAATAACACACGGGTATTATTAATTATTTCATCTGCATGAAGCAATAAATAATCCTGGTTAAAGAAGTCTGCTCGTTTCATTTGTATCCAACCACCCTTAATTTAATAGGTATTAAATCTTCACCCATTGCTCCTTTAACCGGTTTACCACCAAATTTAATTAGTTCCACTTTACATTTTTTAAGCAAGAACTCCATTTCTCGTGCATAGTTCTGACCATGTAATGGATGGGAAACTCCAATTTCAGGAGGCGCATGCCAAGTACCTTGCTTAATAGGTGCAAGAAATGCTCCACGAGTACCTGTTGGTGCTTCAATCTGAATAAGATATTTCATATGTTTGGCGTTAGTTGCACTAAACCATAATGCACCTTCTTTTGAAATTGCCGCTGCACGGAAATTAGGGAAATCCATAATATCCCCAACAACTATTGAAGACAGATTATGATCTTCTTGAACTCTCCATAATGTAATGCCTTGTTTCAGTTGATTATTCAAAATATTATCCAATACTGGAACATCATGAGCAATGCTACGAGCCAATTTTTTAGCAAGAGATTTACTAATCTTTATTGTCTGATTGTTAGTGCACTCGTTATAATAATATTTATAATACTTTAAGGAATTGTCTTTTTCGTAGGCTTTTGCCATGTCATAAATCCATTTCTCGAACTTCTTAACATCACGGTCACAATCAACTTCAAAGTTAGTGAATGCCTTATAGTCACGACCTAACCATCTATGAGCCACTTGCTGCTCACGAACAGTCATGTCTCGAGCATCCTTAGTGAAATAATCTATGATTTCTTCACCATTAGGAAGTAAACCTTCCTCATTAGTTCCTTTAAATTTCTTTAAATTTTTAGGATTTTTATCTAAAGGAATCTCTGATTTATAGTTAGACAATGGTTGTTCTAATACCCTTTTATCTATTTTAATATTTGTTTTCACTTGCTTATATAATTTTTTAAATTTAGTATAATCCTCGTAATTTAATCCACCATGTTTTTTATTTAATGCATTGAGATAGGCAAATTCATCTTGTGCTTGCAAGAGTTCCTTCCTCTTTAATTCTTGGGAAGATAGTTTTTGACCTAATAATTCTTTTTTCTCAAGTTTATAGAGTTCCTCATTTTCTTTTTTAGTTAATTTAAACTCTTTTGCTTGTTTATAAGTTTGTTCTCGAGAATAATATTTTTTCTCGGTTGTGAATTTCAGGTTTATGTCTAAATCTGGCAAATCCCATTTAGTTTTATATTCAGAATACAATGTAACATAATTTTTAGAGTCTATATCATCTAAACCTTCATTGATTAACTTTTTATGTAATGTGTTTAAAGAATTTTTATCCGTTAATTCAAAAAGGTATTTTTTTTCTTTTTCATTGAGAGAACTTTTATTATTTTTTAACTCTTTAAATACTGTTTTTTCTCTTGAATCTAACTTAAATGATTCGTCTTTTTTAAATACATCTTTTTTATTAATTTCAATAGGTTTTACTTCGATTTTTCCTTTAGGGACCCAATCTTTAAATTGTTTGAATAATCTTTCATACCTTACTCCTTCAGCACCGGTTAATGAAAACACATCATTTGGATCTCCACCTTGAAGCAGTATTTTATTTCTAAGTTCATTAAACTCTTTTCTATCCGATAGGTCCCTTAATGCTCTCTTATCCAGAAACCTTAAGGAGCCTGTTTCTTTTAATTTTTTTAATTCTTTATACAGTTTAGTTTCTTGTTCTGTTAAAGCATACTTATCAAAACCATCAACATCCATATTTTTCAGTTGTTTGCTTCCTGTTTCATCCATGTCTGTCTTAAGCATCTTGCCTACATTGTCGGTTTGTAATTTATGCTTAGCCAACTCAGAAGATATTAATTCGATATCTTCATCCGGAATAAAACCTTTCAAGGCATCTTCAACAGTTATTGGAGTGTAACCTGGAATATCTATCAATTGTTCTTCTGTAAACTCGGTCAAACCAAGGGGTGCCATCTTGCCTAATGGAATAATATAAGGAATGCTTGTGCATCTGCAGTTTATCCATTCCTTAATTGGTCCGCTTTTATCACCTGGAAAAAGTAATCCGTTGCTGAAGGTATTTCCTACTGCTACGATATGCCCATGCAGTGGTGCATGACTGTCTCTTACTCGATTGTCTTGTCCTGTCCACCACATATGGTACTCAACGCCAAGCTCATCATAAACACTGAATGCACCTTCATTCTGAGCAGTGTTAATCTCAGTCCTTGCTATACGCCTTGACTCCCAACCTTTCAAACTAGAAAATTCCTTAGTTATCTTGCGGCCTGCATCATTTATTCCCAACCCTTCATGGTAACTGTCTGACAAGTTATTTGTGATATTTTGACTTACCCTTGCAAGTGTAGTGTCGCTTGCTTGGAAAGTGTTATACCTTAAGCTATCCTCGATTTGAGGATTGGTGCGGAATAAACCAACATCCTCTTGCCTTATGATTTGAGGCTCATATAGGCTTGCCTTGGCACTGACCTTTTTCTGCTGAATAGTGTATAATGTAGTTGCAGTTTCACGTGCATTGTAGAATTGAGTCAAGCCATGCTTCAAGAGTATAGCTTGATATTCCGGTTTCATATCTTCCACTATGGTGTAAACCTTGTTTACATGCAGGAAGAACAGTTCGTCCTCATAATAAGTGTCAATGAGTTTCTGTATTTTTCTTTGTAATTTGCTAAACCATCGTCTTAGGTCTTTTTCCAGTTTATTTTCTTCTGCGGAACGCATCTGAGATTGTTTGTCTAAAAGTCTTAATATCCTTTTTGACTGATGCACTTTCAATGACATCCTCACCAATGTGTCCCTCTGATTGTACAATTGACTCATCAAGACTAACCGCCTCACCTAAAAGGTCATTCTCAAGACTGCTAAGCATTTCATCTGCTTCGCCACTGACTGGAGTATCATTCCATATATTATCCAATGGCTGACCATTCAGATAATACTCATCCAAGAAAGGATTATCCGGTGCGGTCAATCCAAACTTGTCACCTATATTCTCAATTATCTGCCTTGGCGTAATTGATGCCATATTGAACAGTTCCTTGATTATTGCTATGTCTCCTGCATAGTCACGGTTATCATGTTCTATTATCTTGAATTCCCAATCGATTATTCCAAAGTCATCCTTTAGGATTTTGTTAATCATGAACTCATCATCATCACGTATAGGGGCAACCACATCATTCTTGTAATTCACTGTAGCTTCCCTGATATTGGATCCTCCAAGCGAACCGTTCTCATTAATTCCTAGTTTGTATGGTGGCACACGGTGGGTATGCAGTATTTCATCCCTGTTATCTTTTCGGTATAGTCTGAAGCCAGCTTCCTTGGTGTCGACACTAAGTGGCTGAAGCTTAATGTCCACGTTCCCTTCTTCACCTTCGGAAGGTATTGTGATTGCCATAGCACTATGAGGGTTCCTGATAACTTCTTTCAATTGTTGGCTAATCTTATATCTGAGTGTTTCTGTAACATCATAATCGGGGTTAGGTATTTTGTTGCCGTTTTCATCTTCAATGTAAGGCTTTTCGTCATAGTCATAGAAATCCCCACTTACTAATACTGCAAATGCAGGCATTCCATAGTTCTTGAAGAAACTGGTGTTGTAATTGTTACGGCTCATGTCCCCATAGATTGTAGGTATGCTTCCGATTATTTTGGGCAAACCGTAATATTGGCTTTTTGGATTGTAATCCATAGTCCATAATAACTCATTTGCTTTTTCCTCAGGCTTTAAACTGTTATATGGGTGGAATTTGCCTGTGTCTGCATGAACATCACATTTCTTATTGTTCTCATCATAGTTTTTCCCATATAATACAAACCACACTTCCTTTCCAGCTACCCGTTGAACAGCTCTTTTCCCATCTCTTGTACGTCTTAGGGTGTAGCTTGGTATATGCGCTATGTTGACTATTCTGGACTTGGACTTGTTTTCGCGTATTATTTCCAATGCCCCATAGCCGGTTGCTTTTCGGTCATAGTTCATATGATAGAGGAGCTTGTTGATCTTGGTTTCCAGTTTTGGGAATATTGTGGTAATTTTCGGTTTGGTGGCATCATCTTCGTTTTCACCGGTAACTGGTACGAAGTCGTAGCTTATTCCTGCTGCATCACGACTGATTACATCAACACAACTTTCATGGTAACTGTTCAATTCCAGGAGTTCGCATAATTGATACGGGTCGTATAATGGTTCGAGCAATGATTCATCATACATCCATCCGTCTGTTTTCAGTTGCTTGCTTCCTGTTTCATCCATGTCTGTCTTGATGCTGTAGCGGTCAAGTATCTTAGCACCTACTAGTTCAAACTCATCATTGTCATTAATGACAACAAAAGAGTCTACCTTTTTCTCTGTTTTACTCATGAGTATTCACCATCATAATGGTTTAGTTTTAAAATAATTAGCTAATTCTTTAATAAAAGGATGTTTTATAAAAATTTTAAAAAAATAGTTTACTATACAAATACATCACTTTCACTATACATAGTGGAAAATTAGAAACTCAAAGGAAACGGTTTAAAATTAGTAAAATAAGGATTATATGAGCGTAGTTTAGAAAAAACTAAAAAAAGTATTATGAATAAAAAATAGGAAAAATCTAATTAAAAAAAGAAGCAAAGAATTAAAATTTAAATTTAAAAAAATAAATAAAAAAAGAAGTAAGAGAAATAAAAACTATTCAGAGTCTTCAATTTCCCCTTTTGGTTTTAATCTAGTTAAAATAAAACCAAATGCAAGAACCGCAACTATAATAATTGAATCAATAATTATTTCAAACTGACTTGCATTCATGAACAATTGAATTATGCCATATGCCCACATTACAAAGAGCACAATAGGCAATATGTATTTTAAAACTAATTTCCATATTTTTCCAACCTTGAAAGTTGAATATTCATTCAATGCAGGAAGGAAGTGATCGATTCCATAAACCCAAGCGAATATGACACATTGGACTCCAATCAATAGAAGGATTCCAAACTCATTTACAAATGAATCAATTATTCCAACCAGGTAACTGCTTATTCCAGTTGTCAGAAGCACTGAAAATGCACAGCCTATTATACATAATATTGTAGCTGTTTTCTTCCTTGTCATTCCAAACTTGGCACTGCTTGATGAAAGCATAGGTTCAAGGAAACCAAGAGCGGAAGTGATTCCTGCAAAGAGAATTGCCAAGAATAACAATGGAGCAAGGATTCTGCCCATTATGCCCATGACATTGAAAATCATAGGGAAAACAATGAATACCAAACCTGTTCCCTCTGTAACAAGCTTGTTCATAGCCATTCCAGAGTTTAAAGACATGTATCCCAATATTGAAAATACGCCAAATGCAGTACATATTTCAAAAAGGGAGTTAGATGCAACTACAATAAGTACATTGTCAGTTAATTTGGAAGCCTTTGGAAGATAGCTTGCATATGTCAAAGCAATTGCCTGACCCATACTTAATGAAAATATGATTTGTGCAAAGGCTGCAAGCCAAATGTTTACATCAAGAAGCATATTCCATCTTGGCCTAAGCAATGAGTCAATACCAATCATGTGACCAGGGAGTGTCAATGCATAGACAATGATGATGGCCATTATTACAAACAATGCAGGAATAAGGACCTTTGAAACCTTACCAATACCTTCCTCAACATCCCTATGGGAAATAAACCACAATACAATCCACATAAGTATTACACAGATTGTGGTTGGAAGAAGCAAAAATCCTGCAGAAGCCAAATCACTGCTGCCCCCTACTGTATTTGTAAAGTAGGCCGCTGTGTCAGCTCCCCATCCAAAGGTAAAACTTGTCAATAGGTATACCAAGTCCCAACTCAGTATAACCATATAATAAATCACAACAATAAAAACAAACAAAACCAGTATCCAGGCAATTATTTCATACTTGCCATTGATTTTCTTCATTATATTGGAGAAGGATTCCTTAAAACTGAATCCCACTCCATATTCAAGTATTAAAAAAGGAATTCCCATTATTGCGATTGCTACAAAATAGGGAATGAAAAATGATCCTCCACCATTGGTATAAAGCACATAACTAAAACGCCAAATGTTTCCAAGACCAACAGCAGCCCCAATCATAGCAAATATAAATGAAAGAGAACTATCCCATTCGTGAGTTTGAGCCATATTAATTTATCCTTAATCTTTTTAACATATAATTTTTTTATTGTTTTTATATAAAATACTTAACCATTATAAGTAGAATTAAGAAAAGGAAGAAAGTCAATGAAAAAAAGAATTCAGAATTAAAGAAATAAAGTTTAAAGTCCAAATAAAATAAGAATAAAAACTTTAAATCCTAATAAAAAGAATCCGAATTTAAAGTCCAAATAAAAAAAGAAAAAAACTTTAAATCCAAATAAAAAGAATCTGAATTTAAAGTCCAAATAAAAAAGAAATAATCTTAAAAACTTAAATAAAAAAAGAAAAAAACTTTAAATCCAAATAAAAAGAATCCGAATTTAAAGTCCAAATAAAAAAGAAATTATCTTAAAAAGCCCAAAATGAAAAGAATTTAGACAAGATTCTCCAGCTTTTGCACCTGAAAGCCAGCGAAAAAGCTGGAATTAATAATTAGAAATCAAATGAGAAATTTGATCTGTAGTAATAATTCCCTCAAGGCACAAGTCGTCATCAACTACAGGAAGACAGGAAATGTCATATTTCTTCATCTGCCGAGCAATATACTCAATTGAATCATGGGCCTTACAGTATCTGACTTCCTTAGTCATTACATCACTCAATTCAGTGATGTCCTTAGCAATTGACTTGGACAAGTCCCAAGCGGTTACAATACCTAAAAGCACATTATCGTCATCCACTACAGGAATATGTGTAACCTCATTGTCAAACATCAGATTAGCTGCATGCTTAATGTTTGAATCAATGTCAATTGTAGGAATGTCATTCTTCATTAAGTCCTCAACAAGGTTTTCAGAAAGGAAATTGCCTAAAAGGAAGTTCATTTGACCGTTTTCAAGTAAAAATGCATCATGACCGTAATTGGACTTGACCTCATTGTAGATTACCTCAACATCATTGGTTTGAAGTGCAGTCAAAAGGTCCTTGCTCTGGTCAACAGGATATAGCCAGTCAGAGTCTACAGCAATAATCTGTATCTTTGAGCGAATGCTTTTTAAACCGTCAGCAAGGGAACCTTCAAGAGACAAATCAAAGTAATCAACAGCCTTTGTAATGTAAAGGTAAGTGTTTGCGTCAAAACGCTTTACAAAGGATTCTCCTTGATGGTGCAAGTAACTTTCAACCTGAAAATCAAGGGTAAAGTCATAACTTAACTGGTCCTTGTCCTGCAGGTCACGTCCAAACTTGATATACATTGATTCATCACTTAAATAGGTGATGTGACCTATCATACGAGCCACTGCAAGTCCAGATCTAGGAGTTCTATCTTCCCCATAGTATTTTCCCTCATTCCAGAATGGATCTGAAATGATGGATTGCCTTCCAACCTCATTGAAAGCGATTTGCTGAGGTGATGATCTTGCAGTTGTAGCTATGATACTTGCCTTTTCCATCATTGTAGGATAGCTTACAGTCCATTGCAATGCCTGCATTCCACCCATTGAACCTCCAACTACCGCATGTAATTTTTCAATTTCCAAATGTTCAATAAGTTTCTTTTGAGCATGAACCATGTCCTCTATGGTAACTATTGGAAAATCAAGAGCATATTCCTTTCCAGTTTCAGGATTTATTGAAGCAGGTCCGGTGGATCCCTTACAACCTCCTAAAACATTAGAACATATAACAAAGTATTTATCTGTATCCAATGCCTTGCCAGGACCTATTACAATCTCCCACCAACCTGGTTTTGCATCGTTAGCATGATAACCTGCAGCATGTGCATCTCCAGTCAATGCATGACAAACGAGAATTGCATTAGATTTAGCGGAATTTAACTCCCCATAAGTTTCATAAGCAAGTTCTACATTGCTAAGGGTTTTCCCTGAACTTAATTTTAAATCCTCATCAATAGTAAAATATTTGGTTTCTACTCTACCAACAGATTTTTGTTTCATATAAGTCCCTATTTAATTTTAAGAATACTGAATTTTATCCCAAAAATAATTCAGCACACTGATTCTACAATACCTGACAAATAATAATTTTTAAAATGAGAATTATTATTTTTTTAATGAACAATAATTTAAAAAAGATTATTTGTTATTACCTTAAATTAGTTTATTTTTAACAACATTATTATCTTTATAATAAATTATATTTAATTATTTGTATAATATGAAATATTTTTTAAAAATAATAATAAATATAACAATTGTTAATTTTATAAAAACTCATATAAATAGTTTAAGAAACATGAAAAGAAAAAACTTTAGAAAATTAGTAAAAATCAAATTAAATGCAAAAGTGACAAGAAAATAACTTGATAAAATAAGTAAAAATTTTAAAAAAAATAAAAAATTATAAAACTGGATTAAAATTATAAAAAATAGATAAAAATTAAGAAAAAACTTTAAAAAATAGATAAAAATTAAGAAAAATTAATAAAAAATAAAATAAACTAAAATAAAAAAGTAAAAATTAAAAAAAGGAAATAAAAAGAATTTAAACAAATTATTCACTCACATGAACATCTGCTTCGGTGTCAAATGGATTTGTACGGATAGCAAGTGAAATCATATAAGGATAATGCTTATTCAAGTATCTTAAGTAATAAATCCATTCATAAACCAATTTGGAATAAACCCTTTTAATGTCTCCATTCAAATGATTGAAATCAGCATCTTTAATGTCTGAAAAGTCTCCCCTTCTTGCAAGTTCCTCATCCAAGTGTAAGATTGCAAGTAAAAGAGATGAAAATTCATCCTTTTCAAGTAAATTAGGGTTATTGATTAAGTTTACTAAAAATTCCCTATTATTTACCAAGATTTCATAAACCTTTGACAGGAACTCTTCCCTATCTTCTGTAGCCACTTCAGCCTTAAAGTCTACAGGATTGGATTTTAACTCTTTTAATTTATTTGCATAATCCTTGTCATCCCATGAACTGATATTCTTTAAGTCTTCTGTATAGATTTTATTAGCATTGACATTGCTGAACTCATTGATTAGATCATTTCCAATTTCAGAGAAGAATGTGCCCATAAGCATATCTATCTTTTCAAGAATGGCCTCATGTTCCTTTCTGCCCATAATCTCTTCAAGAACAAGAGCTACAATAAGGATATCTATTGGAATAAATCCTATATGTTTCCAAAGATATGCAATAATCTCTTCCCCATCTCCAAAGATTAAAAAACGAGCCAAGAAAATGACAACCGCTAAAATAAACATAAGTATTGCGAATTTAATTTTCCATTTACTAGGATCAGATTCTCTCATATATTAATCTCCTATATAATAAAAAAAGTAAAAATAATAAATTACCAATAATAGTTTTTACTTTTAAATATTATAAATCATTCGTTTTTTAATAAAAAATCAATTTAAAATACTTAATTCCTTTAAGTAAAAATTACTTAAAAGAAAATTAAAATTTGATAAAATTCGTAAAAATATAACTTAAAACAAAAAATTATGATAAAAAATAATTAAAATATTGTTTTAAAAAAAATTATGATAAAAATTAGTCAAATATTGATAAAAAATAAGAAAAAAAAGAATTTTGATAAAAAAAATTGTTTAAA
>NZ_CALCYR010000162.1 GCF_937906425.1 uncultured Methanobrevibacter sp.
ATTAATTTTTATTAATTTTTATTAATTTTTATTAATTTTTATTAATTTTTATTAAATTTTATTAAATTTTATTAAGTATTTTTTTAATTTAAGGGGGATATTTATGATAAAACTCAGTTATGATATGAAGGTTTATAGACAGCATTTAAGGGAAGTCTTAAGAAAAACAGACAATGTAGTGGAATTGGGCTGTCATGTGGGAAAAACAAGCGAAGTTATAATGTATAAGTTGACTACAGGTTCTCTCATAGGTCTTGACAACAGTCCAGAAGCTATTGAACCTATGGAAAGGCTTTCTAAATACAATGACAATTTCACTTTCATCAGTGGGGATGTCAGACTTCATGAAACATTGGAGACTGTAGCCAAAATGATTGACAGATGTGATGTTTTATCCATTGATTTAGGTGGAGGATATCATCCAGACACTGTTTTTAAGGTTTTCTACATTTGGTCTTCAACCCTAAAGCCACGGGATGTTTTAATTAGAAATCAGGGATTGATTGATTTTGTAAATACTGCAGAGCTTGATGAGACCTTTTCTTCTAATGAGGGTTGGTTGGAAAGCTGTGGCAGTCAGGGAATTCCTCCCCAAGTTAGGGAATTCAGTCTTTGGACAGATAAGATTGAATAAAAATAATATTTTTTAGTTTTTCTTTTTTTTTTATTTGCGAAATGTGTTTTTATTTATTTTTTTTAGTTTTTGTATTGTTTGAACATTAGAAATGTATTTTTATTTATTTTTTTAGTTTTTAGTATTGTTTAAACATAGAAATTGTATTTTTATTTGTATTTTTTTAGTTTTTTGTATTGTTCGAATATTTACGAACTGAACATTCATTTAAAAAAATAGTTCGTTAAAATTAATTAACGAACTTAAATCAAAATGAATGTTTTTTTTTATGATGCTAGGCTTTCGAATCCTTTAGTTGCAAGAAGTCTTTTGAATGAACCGTCAGGTCTCATAATAATGTTTCCATTATTGTATTCAGTTAAAGCTGATTGAATCATAGTTGCTTTTTTGTTAGGATCTTTAGCAGCCTGTGAAAGTGCTTTCACTAAAACCATAACTGCATCTGCTCTAGACATGGTTCCTGTAACCCATCCATTGCTCTTGTATCCATTATAAGCATCATTTTCACGAATAATGTCTGCAGCGGTAAGGTTAGTTACTTCGCCATCAACTGTTAAAGGTCTTATGGAATCAATGATATTATCCAATCCTTCATCATAGACTGCTACAACAGCATCTGCTTCAACTCCTTGTCTTGCAGCAACGATTTCCTTAGCATATTCCATACCATCATCCGCTCCATACATCATACAGTCATGAAGCATCAGATTTCCACTCAGCCCTCCTGTTGCTGAAACTGAAGGGTGACTCATTCCGCCAGGATAAACTGGAGTGTAATTGGCAAGGCTACCGTTTTCCAAATAGACCAAGTAAGCCATATCACAGCCTCCGCCACTTTGTTCATATTTGTCCAGAGCCAATACCAAAATGGTCTTGTCTTCCTGCGTCAAGTCGGGACTGCCTAAAAATATTTCTCCAATAACAAATCCAAACCATGCCAAAATCACGACAAGGATTGCTATAATAATTTTTTTTCGTTTACTCATACTTATTTCCTTTCCCATATTTTAAAATGATTAATAAATTATTAATAAAAATAAATTTTTATTTTTTTAATAGATTTATAATAAAATTACATTATTATTTTTATTTTTATAGTTTATAAACTTAAAGTAATTTTTAATAATTTTTTTTAAAAATTAACTCCTTTTAGTTATATTTAGAACTTTTTATTAATTTTTATTAATTTTTATAATTTTATTTTTTTTTAGTTTCATTTTTTTATAAAAATTAATTATTAATATTATTATTTCAAGCTATTTGCAGCTTCCTCTCCTGCAAGATAACCAGTTGAAAATGCAATCTGTAAATTGTATCCTCCAGTAGGTCCAGCAGGTTCCAAAACTTCCCCTGCAAAATAAAGCCCTTCCACAAATCTTGATTCAAGGGTTTTCGGATTGATCTCTTTTGAATTAACCCCTCCAATACTTACCTTGGCCAAATCAATTTCAAGTGATTCTATTTCAATCGGAAGCCTTTTAAGGTTTTCAGCTATCTTATTCTTGTCCTTTTTAGTAATGTTGGCCATTGTTTTTTTAGGATTGATGTCTATTTTCATAAGGAAGTAATCAATGAAACTGTTTGGAAGGAATCTTTTCATATAATTGTTTATCTGAACTTTTCCATTGTTTGGAGTGTCCTTTGTAATCATTTCCTTGATGTCTTCCTCCCTAAGATCAGTGCAGAAGTCAATAGCAATCATTTTTGTGCATAATTCAAGATTCTCCAGTTCCTCCTTTTCCTTGAGATTTAGATTTTCGTCTAGAATTGATATTTTTGACTTTTCAAGTAGTTTATTACTTAAGTCGATTATTGCAGGTCCTGTAAGGCCAAAGTGACTAATCAGAACATCTCCAACTTGGGAAATCTTTTTCTTTTTGTCCTTAAATGATACTTCCACATTAGGTAGTGTCAATCCGCTAAGGCTTCTTAGAAGAAAGTCATCAACATTGAATGATGCAAGTCCAGGCTTTATGTCTGTAATGCTGTGATTCATTCTGGAGGCTATCCTATATCCATCTCCGCTTGAACCTGTATTCGGGTATGTGATTCCTCCTGTAGATACTATAATCTTTGATGCATTTAATGATACTTTGTCATTTTCTATTTCAAATACCGGCTCCATATTTTCATTTAATTCATGTTCTATATCATTTGCATTGATTGGAGTCTCTCCATATATAGTTATCTCTAACTCTTCAATGTATTCTTCCAAAATGTCAAGAATGTCTCTTGCATCATCACTGTCTGGGAAAACTCTCTTATTGTCTTCCTGATGAAATTCAAGGTCCTTGTCTTCAAAGATTTTCAGTAGTTTATCTTGGGGGAGCGTGTATAATGCATGTTTTAGGAAG
The DNA here is from genome assembly GCF_937906425.1 of uncultured Methanobrevibacter sp. Taxonomy (GTDB): domain Archaea; phylum Methanobacteriota; class Methanobacteria; order Methanobacteriales; family Methanobacteriaceae; genus Methanobrevibacter. The sequence goes on from NZ_CALCYR010000162.1 coordinate 2,989, forward strand.
TTTTTGTTTTTATTGTAGTAGTTTAATTGATCATGGATTGGAGTGTTGTTGGTTATGTTGCAACGGCCTCCTCCGGTTAAAAGAAGCTTTTTGCCTAAACTTTCATTCTTTTCCAGAATGCACACTGTTTTCGGACCTAATATCTGTGCAGCTCTGATTGCAGCCATCATGCCTGCAGGTCCCCCTCCTATAATTGCTACTTTATAATCTGTCATTTTATTACCTTGAATTGTTTTTAATCATTGATTTTTATATATTCTAATTTTTAAATCATTTCTGTTTTTTATAAAATAATTTAAAAATTATAATCTTTTAAAATTAGAAATTAAGTTTTTTTAATAAATTTTTTAAAAAAAGAAGAAAAATAAATAAAGAAAATTCTTTATTTATTATTGGTTTTAAACCTAGCTATTGTTGATAACCAGTATTTTTTTTTATTTAAAACTATAAATTTTTGTTCTAAACTTTAAAATTTTGTTTTAAATTCATAAATTTTGTTTAAAACCATAAATTTTTGTTTTAATACTTAAGGAGTTAATCTGTGTCTGTCTCTTGGGAAGAGAACAGTTTCCCTAATGTTTTCAACTCCAGTTAAAACCATAGCCAATCTGTCTGCACCGACACCCCAACCTGCGTGAGGAGCCATACCGTATTCGAATGCCTTAAGGTAACTTCCGAATCCAGCTGGGTTTAAGTCTCTTTCAATCATCTGTTCAACTAAAAGGTCATATTGGTGGACCCTGATAGAACCTGATGAGATTTCGAGGTTTTTGTACATTAAGTCAAATGCATGGCTGATTTCAGGTCTGTCTTCATAAGGCATTGCATAGAATGGTTTTATTGCAGAAGGCCAATCGGTTAAGAAGTAGAATCCTTCTTGAGTGTCTCCTAAAGCTTTTTCAGCTTCTCTGGATAGGTCTTCTCCCCATTCCATATCGATTCCCTTAGAGTTGATGATGTCTACAGCGTCATCATATTTTACTTCTGGGAATGGTCCTTCAGGAATTGCAGCCAAATCATATTCAAGGATTTCAAGCTCTTTTGCACAGTTTTCCTTTGTGGATTGGAGAACAGCAGTAATCATTCCGTCCAATATTTTCATTACATCAACATCATCTGCAAAGGAAACTTCACAATCTATTGAAACAGCTTCGTTTAAGTGTCTTAATGTGTCGTGCTCTTCAGCCCTGAAGATTTGACCGATTTCAAATACCTTGTCGAATCCTGCACCCATCATCATTTGCTTGTATAATTGAGGGGATTGGCCAAGGAATGCTTCCTTTTCAAAGTATGTGATTGGGAAAAGTTCTGTTCCTCCTTCAGTAGCTGATGCCACAAGTTTAGGAGTGTTAATTTCAATCATGCCTTGTTCATCGAAATAGTTGCGAACTGTTTTAAACATGTTAGCTTTTATCTTGAAGATTGAACTAACGTTTGCTTTTCTTAAATCAATAAATCTTGAGTTTAATCTGGTATCAATTTCAGCCTTGACTTTTTCGGTTGGATCCATTGGTAAAGGTTGTTTTGCAGGGTTTAGAATAGTTACTACTTCTGGAATGATTTCCACACCGTTTGGTGCTTTTCCTGCATCCTGTACAATACCCTTAACTGCAACTACAGATTCTTTTCTGAGAGCTCTTAAGTCCTCTAGGATTTCTGCGTCAACCTTTTTGCTTGGTGCGGTAATTTGTACAAGCCCATCTCTGTCTCTTATGATTACAAAGATGATTCCACCTAAATCTCTAATTTCATGTACCCAACCCATTATAAGAACTTCTTCACCACTGATTTCAGGGTTTACGTCTTTTGAATAATGAGTTCTTCTTAAATCGCCTAATAAGTATTCCACTTTATCGACCTCATTTTATAATATTTAAATTTTGTATTTTTATTAATATGAATTTTTAATTTTTAATTATTTTTTATAATCATTATGATTTTAATAAAACCTATTCAATGTCTTTGTCTAATCTTACCTTGACTGAATTTGCATGTGCAAAGAATCCTTCGTATTCAGCTATTGGGAGAATTGTTTTAGCCAATTCCTCAATTCCCTCTTTTGTAATTGTCTGAACAGTAGGTTTCTTAAGGAATGATTCTGTTGAAAGACCTGAATACATTTTAGCCCCTCCGCTTGTTGGAAGAACGTGATTTGTACCTGAACCATAGTCTCCAGCAGCTACAGGTGAGTATTTTCCAAGGAAAATTGATCCTGCATTTTTGATTTTGCCTAAAACTTCCTCATCATCCTTTGTGCTTATGATCAGGTGTTCCGGAGCATAGGTATTTGTAAAGTCAATTGCCTCCTCCATATCCTTACAGAGAATGATATGGCCATGCTTTTCAAGGGATTCCTGAATGATTTCCTTTCTAACAGCATCTTCAGCATACTTTTCAATAAGTTCTCTGGATTTTTCAGCTATTTCGTCGTCATCTGTTACAAGGAAGCATGACGCTTCAGGATCATGCTCTGCCTGTGAAAGGAAGTCATGAGCAAGGTATTCCGGGACAGCTGTTTTGTCTGCAAGAACCAGTACTTCAGATGGTCCTGCCGGAAATTCAATGTCAACATCACCATAAACAAGTTTTTTAGCACCTGTTACAAAAACGTTACCTGGGCCTACAATCTTTTCAACCTTTTCAATGGATTCGGTTCCATAAGCCATTGCAGCTATTGCCTGTGAACCTCCGCACTTGTAGATTTCATCAGCTCCAGATAAATCAGCAGCAACTAAAATTGCATCCAATATTTTACCATCCTCTCCGGGCGGAGTACAACAGATAACTCTTTCCACTCCAGCTATTTTTGCAGGAATGACCTCCATTAAAATGGATGATGGATAAGCGGCTCTTCCGCCAGGAATATAACAGCCTACACTGTTTATCGGTCTAATTATTTGACCTGCAGTAATTCCAGTATTCACTTCCATTGACCAGTCCTCTGGAATTTGAGCCTTATGGAATTTTTCTATGTTTTTGGATGCGGATTTAAGCGCTTCTATAAGATTATCATCTAGATTATTATAAGCTTCTTTAATCTCCTCATCGGAAACCTGTAAATTTTCTAATTCCGCCTTATCAAATTTTGCAGTATATCTTTTTACAGCTTCGTCCTTGTTTTCCTTAACATCCAATAGAATGTCCTGGACGATGTTTAATATTTCGTTGATATCTGCCTGTGATCTTTTGATTAAATCATTTACGGTTTCCTTATCATATTTTAGAATGTCCATTCTACCACTCTTTTAAATAAATCGGATTTAATTTATTTAATTAATTTAATCAAATATTGTATAATATTGTGTATAGTATTTATACATAGTTAATTATTATTTTTATGTATTATATAAGTTTTTGATAAAATACTGTTTTTTTGAAAAAAATTTAGTTTGTTAATAATTTATAGGTCTTTTAGCATTGATTTTT
>NZ_CALCYR010000163.1 GCF_937906425.1 uncultured Methanobrevibacter sp.
TTATTCATTTATTTATTATTCATTTATTTATTATTCATTTATTTATTATTCATTTATTTATTATTCATTTGTTGATTTATTATTTATTTAAAAAACTAATTTTGATTATTAAAAAGATTGAGGAATTTTATGCAAGTTATAGCAGACCTAGGTGGAACTCCTGGTAAGGATTGTAGAGGTTATTGTAAGTTTTGCTATTTTAGAAAAGTAAAACCTTTAACCGAAGCTCTTGGCTGTCAACATTGCCCTCCAAATAAGGTAGGTTGTTCCAGATGTTTGGAAGGTGTTCAGGAAGCAGGTAAAGAGTTTCAACAACCATTTTCCGTACTTAATGAAGTTCAAATGGCACTTATGATGAATCCTGTTCGTGATGCTAACCTTAAGGTAAATATTTCAGGAGGCGGAGATGTCAGTTGCTATCCTCATTTGGAGGAGCTCATTTTCAATTTGTACCAATGGCAATTGCCTATTCACTTAGGTTATACCAGCGGCAAGGGGATTGATGATGGAAATATCGCCAGCAAATTCCTTTCACAAGGGGTGGATGAGGTCACATATACCATCTTTGCTGCAGATGCTCAATTAAGAAAGGAATGGATGTTGGATCCTAGCCCTGAAGAGTCATTAAAGGCTGCTCAATTATTTGCAGAAGGTGCAGACTTACATGCTGCAGCTGTAATTATTCCTGGAGTCAATGATGGTGAAGTTCTTGCAAATACCTGTGAAAAATTAGAGGAATGGGGTGCAAAGGCATTGATGATGATGCGTTTTGCAAATTCCTATGACCAAGGACTTATTTTAGGTAATGAACCTGTTGTTGAAGGTATTGTTCCTCATGAAATCCTTCAATTTGAAGAGCTTGTAAAGGAAGTCAATAAGGAATATGATTTGCGTGTTACAGGTACTCCATTGGGAGATCCTACAATAGGGGCTCCATTTATTTTATCAAAACCTGAATATGAAGAGTTTTTAGACATTTTGCCGCCAGTTACAGGTGAAGCAACTATTTTAACAAGTAAGATTGCAGCTCCTTTCCTAAAACGTATTTTTGATAAGATTGCACCGGACAATGTTAATGTGATTGCTACAAAAAAAGACATTGCATGTCTTATGACAAAAGAGGATCTTGTACCACTTGATTTAAGCGATATTAAGGATGCGGTTATTCTTCCGGGAAGAGCTTTCATTCACCAAATGGATGCCGAAAGGATACTTGGTGCAGATGGAGTCAACAGATTGGTTGGCTATGGTCCGGACACCTTAAGTGTTGATGGTGAATTAAGCAGTGGTATGAGTGAAGAAGAGGTAATTGAGCATGAATTGGAATCTTTCATTGATCTTATTCAGGCCATAAATTTCTTTGGAATGAAAAGAATTTAATTTTTTTCCTTATAATATTAAAAATGTTATATATTTATCAATAATAATAAATATGTAGATTAAAAAATCTGATTTATAAAAGACATTTGGATTTTTAATATTTTTTAAATACGGGGAAGAATATTTCTCCATAT
>NZ_CALCYR010000164.1 GCF_937906425.1 uncultured Methanobrevibacter sp.
CTAAAATTATTAAAAAAAATTTATTGCCTTTTATTTTTTTAAAATTTTTCTTTTTATTATTCTAAATTAAAAATAAACTTTTATATATAAGTTTTATACAAAATATATAATAGATATTAGTTTAAATTTTATCATATTAAAAATCTTATTAAATTATCTGGTTAATTGGGTTAATTTTTCTTTAATTTACTTATAATGTATTTTATATGTACATTTTTAAAAAAACATTAATATTTTTTATTTATAAAACTGTTTTTTTATAATAATTTTATAGTTAAGTATTAAAGTAATTAAAAACAAAATAATTTATAATTATTTATCATTATAAATATGATAATAAATATGATATTTTTCATTTGATTATATGATATTGATATTTTAATTTGGTGATGTTTGTATTTAATTTAAAAAATCAAAAAATAATTAACCATTTGTAATTTGTTTTATTTTTAAATCATTGCTTTTGTAATTTGGTTTATTTTAAATGATTAATATTGTATTGTTTGATTTTGTATGATGAATTTTTAACAATCTACTAATAAAGTAATTTATTATAATTTGAATTAAAGGAGATAAATTATGACTGATCTTACTAAAATGTTTAATCCAGACTCTGTCGCTGTTGTTGGAGCTTCCAACTCAGAAGGAAAAGTTGGTTATATTATAGTAAATAACATTGTCAATGATGGTTTTAAAGGAAACATTTATCCTATAAACCCTAAAGATGATGAAGTTCAAGGATTAAAAGCATATAAAAATGTTTCTGACTTGCCAGAAGTACCTGACCTTGTAATTATTTCAATTCCTAGTGTATTGGTAAACCCTGTTGTAGAAGAATGCGGTGAATTCGGGGTAAAAAATATGGTAGTTATTACCGCCGGTTTCAAGGAAATCGGTGGTGAAGGTGTGGAAAGAGAAAATGAGCTTGTCGCTCTTGGAGAAAAATATGGCATGAATATTATTGGTCCAAACAGTTTAGGAACTACAGATTCACACACCCCTCTTAACTCTTCATTTTCACAGATTATGCCTCCTAAAGGAAATATCGCATTTATTTCCCAAAGTGGAGCTATGATGGTAGCTATTATTGATTGGAGTGTAACTGCTGGTATTGGTTTCAGTAAAATTATTAGTTTAGGAAACAAGGCAGGAACAACTGAAATCGAATTGATTGAATTCTTGGCTGAGGATCCTGACACTGCAGTGGTTATCTGTTATCTTGAGTCAATCACTGAAGATGAGGACTTTGTAAGAACATTAAGAAAGGTCTCATACAAGAAACCTGTTGTTATCCTGAAATCCGGTTCCAGTTCTGCCGGTGCTGAAGCGGCATCCTCTCACACAGGTGCATTGGCTGGCAGTGACATTGCATTTGATACTGCATTCAAGCAATCCGGTGTATTCAGAGTAACCACAATGGATGAATTGTTTGATGTAGGTTTAGCATTTTCCAAATGTCCTCTTCCTACCGGACGTAACCTTGCAATCATTACAAATGCAGGTGGCGGAGGAGTAGTGTCTGTAGATGCTATGGAAAGATATGGTTTGGATTTAGTTAAATTTGATGAAAAGACCAATGCTAGATTGAAAGAGGCAGTGCCTGATGAAGGTAGTATTAAAAACCCTATTGATGTTTTAGGTGATGCTCCAGTTATAAGATATAAGGAATCCCTTGAAATTGTATTGGATTCTGATGAGGTTGATGGATTGGTTGTTATGGTCTGTCCTACTGCTTCTGCAGATGCAGACGGTATTGCAAAGGCTCTTGTTGAAGGAGCAAGTGAATTTGATAAACCTGTTATTGCTGTAAACATGGGTGGACCTACCTTTGAAAATGCAAATGACCTCTTAAGGGATAATGGTATTCCTACTTATGTATTCCCTGAAACTGCAGTCAAGGTATTTGACTACTTGGCAAGATTTGCTGCAGTTCAAGAAAGAAACTATGATGATCCTGTAGCTGAAATTGATGATGCTGATAAGGACGCGGTTGAAGCAATTTTCGCTAAGGTAAAACAAGAGGGCAGAGACACATTGCTCGGTAGTGAAGCTTATGCTGTAGCTGAAGCTTATGGTATTGAAGCAGCACCTATTAAATTGGCAACTTCCGCTAAAGAGGCAGGTGAACTTGCTGAAGAAATGGAATTCCCAGTTGTACTTAAGATTGCTTCTGATAAGATTTTACACAAATCAGACATTGGTGGTGTAAAGGTAGGAATTTCCTCCAAGCAAGAGGCTGAAGAGGTTTATGATGAAATTATAGCTAATGCTAAGAAAGCTCATCCAGATATTGTACCTAATGGAGTAGAGGTTCAAAAGATGATGGACTCCGGTATTGAAGTTCTTGTAGGTATGATTCGTGATGCTCAATTCGGTCCTATGATTGCATTTGGTATGGGCGGAGTTTTAGTAAACCTTTTAGAGGACGTTTCATTTAAATTGGCTAAAGGCCTTACCAGTCAAGAGATTGAGGAGCAAATGGAAGACACTAAAGTAATTGAATTACTTAAAGGATTCAGAGGAGAAGCTCCTGGAGACATTGAAGCAGTTAAGGCAGCTATTGTAAGAGTTGCTAAATTGACTTTAGACTTCCCTGAAATCTCTGAACTTGATATTAACCCTATCTTTGTTTATGAAGAAGGATCAAGTGCATTAGATATTAAAATCAAATTAGATTAATTTTATTAATCTTTTTTATTTTTTTATTTTTTTATTATTATTATTCTTTTTTTACTAGTTTTTTCTAATTTTCTTTTTTTATTATATTATTTTATAAGTTATTTTATTCATTAT
>NZ_CALCYR010000165.1 GCF_937906425.1 uncultured Methanobrevibacter sp.
AATTAAATTAATTTAAATAAAAATAATTTTTTGAGTTTCTTTAAACTACAATTAATAATGGTTAAAAAAAATTCAAAATATAGAAAGCCGAAAAAACCCGCCAAAAAGATATCTCTCAGAAAAGAGTCAAACATTTCTCATTTGAATAAATCCAAAAAGATCACTTTAAAAAAATCAAAATCAGTTTCAAATGATCCTCCAAAAAATCAAAAATCAAATTTAAAAGAAAAAAATGGAAACAATTCTGAATTAATTACACAGTCGTTTTTCGACGCTCAAAGCTCAATTAAACTTCAATGCTGTTTTTGTTCTAAAAGTTTAAATAATAGTATAAAAGTAATTCTTGAGCCTTTCCCAAAAAATACCAAAGAAAACTTTAATTTCATTAAAAAAAGTTTTTTGCCTTTTGAAGTTTCTTGTTTAAAATGTTTTATCATTAAAGCTAAAATTAATAATCTTAAAAAAATAGAATCGCAAAATTATTTTTATAATGATACTCCTCATCAATATACAGATTATCATATTATAAGTAAAATGACTGAACCTATATTCACTGATGATTGGACATTTGGTGATGAAATTAAATTATTAGGTGCTTTATCTCATTTAGGTATTGGTAATTGGGAAGATATTTCAAATGTCTTAGGTAAAGATAAAAATTCTAGTTTTTCCAATAAAAATGGCGATAATAAAGAGTCTGTTGATAAAAATTCCGATTTATTAGAGGCTGATGATGATATATCTGATGATATTGACATCTTATATTCAGAATCCAACTTAAGTTCTCGTAAAAATCGTTCTTCTTCTAAAAAAGCTAATTCTAAAGATTCAGCAGACGATCCAGAGGAGTATGCTCCTGATGAAAGTTTTGATAGTTCTTTCGATGAGAGTATAAGTTCTGATGAAAATTCTGATGATTTTTCTGATGATGGTCTGGATGATGTAAATTCTTTAGAAAGCGCAAGTTCTGATGATGAGGTTGAAAAAATGTCTAATTTAAAAGATAAATATGCCAAATATGATTTTACTGAAGATTCCGACGAAGATTCTAAACCTAAATTTAAAAAATCAGTAGATTTTGATAAAATTCAAGAGGAACTTAGTGAAGAGCAATTAGAAGCTCAAAAGCAAAAACGTAAAGAAGAATTAGCTATTAAAAAAAGAAGAATCATTCAAGGAACTAATTTTGATAACAGCTTAAGGAAAAAATAATTTTTATCTTTTAGTTTAAATCAATAAATTTTCTTTAATTTTGTTTTTAAGATAAAAAATAATTTATTTTTCTTTTTCTTTTTCATTTTTTTAATCTGTTTTTTCCCTTATTTCATAATGTAATGTTTTATTTACTTTTTTATAATTTTTAATTTTTATTCTTTGTTTTGAGTTTTCTTTTTTTTATTTTGAATTTTCCTATTATTTTTAATTTTTATTCTTTGTTTTGAGTTTTTGTATTTGTTTTGAGTTTTGCTTTTATTTTTAATTTTTATTCTTTGTTTTGAGTTTTTGTATTTGTTTTGAGTTTTCCTATTTTGTTTAAATTTCACTATTTCTTTTGAATTTTGCTATTATTTTTAATTTTTAATGTTTTCTTTGAATTTTAGCATTGTTTTTGAATTTTCCCATTCAAATTAAAAATTATTATTTTTTTATAATTTGCTAATGAAATCGATATTAAAATAACTTTATAAATGATGAATTACTAAAATTTAATTATAATAAAAAGTGATAATTTTTATCATGATTTTTATATTTTTTAAAAATTATTAAGGCATTTTTAATTATGTTATTTTTTTATGATAATTTACCAATGCTTAAATAAAATCAAGAGATGATTTTTAATGTTTAAAGCTGAATTAAGTGATTCAAGTATATTAAAAACCAGTTTTGAGGCTATTTCATCCATCGTAGATGAAGTACAAATTCAAACTGACAGTGAAGGCTTTCGTTTAGATGCCTTAGATCGTAGTCATATTACTTTTGTTCATCTTGAATTAAAAGCAAGTTTATTTGATGAATTTATCTGTGATAATCCAGAAAAAATCAATATTGACACTGATGAATTAATGAAAGTATTGAAACGTTCCAAATCCAACGACCGTGTTAAGATGTCCTTGGATGAAGGAAACTTCATTCTTACTTTTGAAGGTGAAGCTACAAGAACCTTTAAAATCAGATTGATTGATATTGAATATGATTCTCCAACTCCTCCATCATTAAACTATCCTACTGAATTTGAGATTCCATTCTCTCTTTTAAAGGATTCCATTCAGGATATGGATATTTTCTCTGATAAAATTACCTTAATGGTGGATAAAGAGAACTTTAAAGCATCTGCTGAAGGTGAATTCGGTGATGCAAACATTGAATATTTACACGGAGAAAAAATAGATAACGAAGCTAAATCCGTTTTCTCTTTAGAAAAAATTAGAGAAATGCTTAAAGCAGAAAGATTCTCAGACATTGCAACTATTTCTCTTGGAAACGACATGCCTTTAACATTGAGTTTAAAAAGGGTAACCGATGATGGAGAACTTAGTTTCTTGCTTGCTCCAAGAATTGAAGCTGAAGATTAATTAATTTATATTTGAAATTTTAATTAATTGTTTTAGGCGGAATAAATATCTTATTTATTCTACTCTTATTTTTTTTATTTATTTTTATTCTTACACATTTACACATTAACTTTATTGAATTTTAATTTAGGAAATTCGAATTTTAGACTTTTTAAGAATTTTAACTTTTGTAACTTGGCTTTTAGACTTTTAGAATTTAGACTTTTTAAGAATTTTAGACTTTTGTAACTTGGCTTTTAGACTTTCAGAATTTTAATTTTTGTAGCTTGGCTTTTAGACTTTTTAAAGATGATTGCTATGGTAGAGGAGTATTTTAAAAAATTGCGTAGAATTCAAATAGAAGAGCGTAATAAAACTTCCTTGGCAAGGGTGGATAAGGATTTTTACATAACATTATACGCTTATATAAGGAATTTGGAACGTTCTGTTGCTAATAATCCTTTTGGAGATGAGCAATTACTATTGAACAGTGCTCAAAGGATAGCAATTGATATTTGTCAAAGAAGAGAGACTAAAATTACTGAAGCTGCCAGAAAAAATATATTTAGCTCTTTTCATCTTTTTAAAGGGGACAATACTCAATTTAACCTTTTGGACAATACTCCTTTAAATTTGACTGATGAAGAGGAAACATTGTACTTCTCTTTAATGGACTCTTTAAAAACTCACAGGTATAAGATTTCCATGGACAAGTTTGCTGACGATGAAATTTCCAAATCACTTGAAGAGGAGGATTCTGAGGAGTTTAATTTTCAACCAACCAATAATAAGCCTATAGTTGATTTAAGTGAGGATTCTAAAGAGTCCGAACAGGATATTTCTGCCCTTAATTCTGATCTTTCTGCTTCTGTGGAATCCGGTTCTGATATTTCTACTGTTGGTTCTGATCTTTCTGCTTCTGTGGAATCCGGTTCTGATATTTCTAATGCAGATTTAACTGTTTCTTCTGCTGCAGAGTCCAGTTCTAATGAGGTCGAACCTGCTGATTTAGCCGCTTCAGAGAATGTCCCTGAAGATAATGGTTTGGCAAGTATGGTGGCAGGTTTTGATCCTAAACATAAAGGTTCTGATGAAGTTTTAAGCAGATTGGATGAAATAAAAAATGCTAAAGTGGTTGATGATGAAAAGTATGAACCTATTGAAAAGCAAATTCAAAATCAGAAGAGGGCTTCTCTAGGTTCTGAAGTTCAGAGTTCTGTTTCCGGTTCCGGCGAGTATTCCACTTCTCGTTCTGATATTAGTTCTTCTCAAGCTGAAGAGTCTATGGAATCTAAAGCTAGTTCTGCTCCAGTTTCGGATTCTAGTTCTGGTATTGCTTCCTCTTCGGTACAATCTACTACAGATAAAAAGCCTAATGAAGATGCTGGTTCAAGGGATGTAAATAAAATTTTCTCTAATCCTGATGACCAATTTATTGATTTGGACAGTTTAGAGCCTAATTATGATGATATAAATTTTATAGATAATTCTTCTGGCTTTGTAGGTCCTAGTGATGAGGATTTTGCATTATTCTCTACTAAAAGGACTAAGGATAAAAAGCCTAAACCTCAATCCAATCTAGGCACTGGTTCTGGTGGACAACCTATATCTGATGTTAAACCTAAAGTGGATGATGGTTCTGATGCATTTGTTTCAGGTTCTGATTATAGGTCTTCAAGTTCTCGTGCAGTTGAAAGAGAAAGTCCTTCCAAAAAGCCTGTAAAACCTAAACCTAAGGTAGGTCCATTTACCAAAGATGAAATAAAGAACACTGCAGTTGTAATTTATAAAAATATTGGTCAAATAGTTGGTATTGATGAAAAGGTTTATGGTCCATTTGTCCCTGAAGATGTTGTTATATTGCCTCATTTAAATGCACAAATCCTTATTGATAATAATAAGGCAGGTTTAGTGGATTTGGCTAATTAAAACTTTTATTTTTTCTAATTTTTTTTAAATTTTAATTATTATTCTTTTAAAAGAGTAAATTTAAAACTTTATTTAAAAACTATTAATTCCCAATTTTCTTAATTTTAATTGCTTTAATCGTAATTATTTTTTAATCGATTCTATTTTTACAAAGATTTAAATATAATCAAAATAATAGTATATAATGTATCTATAATAATAGATTTCTTATTTTAAATATTTATTTTTAAAACTACTGGAAACTTCTATTTGCCAGTAGAGACGAATAAATTTTTTTACAGATTTAATCTTTTTAATAAGAATATAGATGCTCTCAAGCTTTTGGGAAACTGGATAAAGTTCTTAAAGGTTTGTTATAACTTATCCTCATGCTATATGGAAACCTAATCAGTTCCAGGTGGTTTGTTGTAATTATATATTATAAAATCCGAAAATGGATTATCAAAGGTGAGAAAAATGAAGATGCCTAAAGAAAAAAGAACTTACTGTCCACATTGTAAAAGACACACTACTCATGAAGTACACACTTCCAAAAAGAGAAAAGCTAGTGAATTAAAATGGGGACAAAGACAATTCAGAAGAGTTACTGCAGGGTACAGAGGTTATCCTAGACCTTTACCAGGTGGTAACAAGCCGGTTAAAAAATTAGATTTAAGATATAAATGTAAAGAATGTGGAAAATCCCACATCAGAAAATCATTCAGAGTAGGAAAACCTGAATTCGTATCTAATTAGGTGATTTGTATGGCTAGTAATGGTAGAGGAAACTTTTTAAGAGTAAAATGTTTAGATTGTGATAACGAACAAATCATTTTCGATCGTGCAGCTTCTGATGTAAAATGTATAATCTGCGGTAAAACTATTGTAAAATCCCGTGGAGCTAAAGCTAAAATCATGGCTCACATCGATGAAGTTTTAGATTAAATACAAATTAATAGGATTTTAACTTTCAGTTAAAATCTAAATTTTATATTTCGGTGTTTTAATTGGTAAGAAAAAGTCAAGAATGGCCAAATGAAGGAGAACTTATTGTAGGTACTGTTTACAAAGTTCTTAATTATGGTGCTTTCGCTAATTTAGAAGAATACGAAGGTAAAGAAGCTTTTATTCATATTTCTGAAGTTTCTTCTGGTTGGGTTAAAAATATCCGGGATCATGTAAGAGAAAATCAAAAGATTGTTGCTCGTGTTTTAAGGGTTAATCCTAAAAAGGGTCATGTTGACGCTTCCTTGAAAAGAATCAGAGAGGATCAAAGAACCAAAAAGATTCAACAATGGAAGGTTGAACAAAAGGCTGAAAAATTCTTGGAATTAGTAGCTAAATCTTTAGATAAAGACTTAGACACTGCTTATGATGAAGTAGGTTACGAGCTTATGGATATCTTTGGAGATATCTATGGCGCATTTGAAAATGCTGCTGAAGAAGGTGCAGAAACTCTTACTGAAGAAGGTATTAGCGAAGAATGGGCTAATGCCATTACTGAAGTTGCTGTTAAAAATATCACTCCTCCTGAAGTTCACATTACAGGATATGTTGATATTGAAAATTACGCTCCAAACGGAGTGGAAATTATTAAAGAAGCTCTCTTAGCAGCTGAAGACGAAAATATTGAAGTTCAATGTGTTGGAGCTCCTCGTTACAGAATCACTGTAACTTCAACTGATTATAAAATCGCTGAAGGTCAATTAAAAGACGCAGCAGAAAGAGCTATTGTAATTGTTGAAGATGCAGGTGGAAAAGGAGAATTCTTACGTGAAATTGATAATTAATTGTGAATCAGATGAAAATGAAAATGAAAAAGTGTCCTGCCTGCAATATTTACACGCTTAAGGCCCAATGTCCCAATTGTGGCGGAGAGTTGAAAGTGATTTATCCTCCTAAATTTTCAGTTGAGGATAAGTATGGAAAATATCGCAGACAATTAAAAAAAGAGATGCTTAATAAAGAATAATTAATTGCTTAAATCATATTTATTAGTCTAAAGTCTTCGGATTTAAATTGTTTTGGTTTAAATTTTAATCTTTTTAATTTAAATTTTAATTTTTTTAATTTAATTTTTTTCTTTTTAATTTAAAT